>JBOFGJ010000211.1:0-1145 GCA_051649065.1 Flavobacterium sp.
CTTCCATGACATCCAGAAGCTACTTAAATCATTTGAAGCTTTAATTGAGAAAGGACACTCTATCATCGTTATTGAGCACAACTTAGACTTGATCAAATGTGCAGATTACATCATAGACATAGGTCCTGAAGGTGGTGAAAATGGAGGGCAATTAGTAGCCTTTGGTACTCCTGAAGAAGTAGCTAAAAACAAGGCTTCTTTAACAGGTCATTACTTAAAAGAGAAACTAAAGAAATAGTATAGTTAATATAAAAAGGGCTGTATCATCATTTGATACAGCCCTTTATTTTTATTGTTCTTTTGTTATTTCCTTAGGACAGGACAGAAAGAAGAATATCTAGTACACATTATTCATTAGAAATCACCTTCGCTAACTTCTCTGTCAGTCGTTTGCGGCTAAAGTACTGAAGTCCCATAGCGTGCACTTTAAGTTGACCTTGTTGATATAACTCGAAGTATTCTAATAAGATATCCATCAGTTTGTCCTTCTCACTATACAAGACTAACTTTCCAGTATTGGTCTCTCTAACGATATCAAAAAAGTCTGAGTCTTCAGGTCCTATCCCTAAGATAGGGCGTTCAGAAGCCATATATTCAAACAGTTTGCCTGGTATAATCGCTCTCGTGTCATCTGAATCAATCTCTATAAGCAATAATACCTGCGAAGCGCGCATCTGCCTAAGAGCTTCTACATTATCCACATAACCGTGATTAACAACACAATCCTCAAGTTTAAACTCCTTGATTGTATCTAATACCTCACTACTCACCTTCCCTGCCAATTTAAGCTGAAAAGCGTCTTTAAAAGCCTTATTTTCTTTTCTCAATTCAGCTATCGCTTTCCACAAGATACGAGGATTGCGTTCTGATAAGAACGAACCTATATGGGCTAGAGTAAACTTCTCATCTAAAGGTACTTTACCCAAATTAGTAATATCATACCCATTTGTAATCACAGTAATTGGCTTAGAGGTCTTTTCTTGAAACTCTTGTTTAGTCGTTTTACTCGTTACAATAATCTGATCAGCTTGGTTTAAAACCTCTTTCTCTAACTCTAAGTGCTTTGCAGCACTAGATTCGTTTAGCTTTAATTCTTTGTGATACCCTATTGTTGTCCACGGATCTCTAAAATCAGCTATCCATTG
>JBOFGJ010000212.1:0-2039 GCA_051649065.1 Flavobacterium sp.
CGCTATGAATCAGTATGATGCTGTTCATAATCAATATGGAGTATATAACAGTCCAAGTGAACAGAATAGATTCTTACAAACCTATGAAAAAGCAAATACGAATTGGTTTAAAGAATTGTTTAGACCTTCTATTGTGCAACAGCATTCATTGAGTTTTAATGGAGGAGGAAAAAATAGTGCATACTTCGCTTCTGTTGGTTATTTAGCAGATTCAGGATGGTCGATTGCTGATAAAGTACATCGCTTAACATTGAACTTAAAGAATACTTTCTTCGTAAATGACAAATTAAAAATTTCGTTATCGTCTATTGCTTCTGTGCGTGATCAAAAAGCTCCGGGAGCTTATGATGCTGAGAAGGATGTAGTGAATGGTTCTGTGAAACGTGATTTTGATATCAACCCATTTAGTTACGCATTAAACACTACTCGTACATTACGCCCTTATGACAATAATGGTAACTATGAGTATTATAGAAGTAATTGGGCACCATTTAATATCATGAATGAGTTAGATAATAACTACATGAATATAGACGTTAAGGATATTCGTTTCCAATTAGATTTAGACTATAAGATTTTACCTAATTTAACATATAACTTAAGTGGATCAGCTCGTTATGCTACTACAAAACGTGTACACAATGTAACCCAAGATTCAAATGTTATTGGAGCATATAATGCATATGAAAATCCGATAACTAATAAGCAGAATATTTTCTTGTTTAAGGATCCTGAGAATAGCGAATTACCTGGAGTACCTATTATGACTAACTCGGGATTAAAGAGAACATACACTAATGATATGACTTCTTTCTTATTGAGAAATAGTTTTACTTATGACAATGTCTTTAATGATGTTCATGAGTTAGACGTATTCGGAGGAACTGAGATGAGAGTGGTGAATCGTGATAAAGATTATTTCTTAGCTCAAGGGGTTCAATTTGATAAAGGAATGACTACTTATCCAGAATTGTTAGCAATGCGTAAATTGCTAGAGCAAGGAGGAGATTATTTTACTTTTGGAGAAGAAAGAGAAAGAACGGTTGCGTTCTTCGCTAGAGCAGCTTATACATATGATAGACGCTATACAGTAGCATTAACAGGGCGTTATGACGGCTCGAATAGACAAGGTGATACAGGTTCATCTAGATGGTTACCAACATGGACAGCATCTGGTAAATGGAATATCTCTAGTGAGAAGTTCATGGAGAATGTTCATACAATTAGTAACTTAGGTTTACGTGCCTCGTATGGTTTAACAGCAACATCTGGACCTGCTACAAACTCATTAGCAATCTATAGACCTTACGTTACACCAAGACCAAGTTTGAAGGATATACAGAACGGTATAGAGATCAAAGATCTTCAAAACAAAGATTTAACTTGGGAGAAACAATATGAAGCAAATATTGGTATTGATTTAGGATTATGGAATAATAGAGTACAATTAGTAGTAGATGCTTATCAACGAAATGCATTTGATTTGATTGATTACGTTCGTACTTCAGGTGTTGGTGGTCAGGAGGTTAAACTTGGTAATAACGCAGATATGCGTACTAGAGGTATTGAGTTTGGTATCACAACTACAAATATTAAAACACCTGAGTTTAGCTGGTCTACTACTTTAAATGGATCATACTATAATCAGGAAGTTACTAGTCTTCAAAATACTCCAAGAGTTATTGACCTAGTACAAGGATTTAACGGGAATGTGGTTGGGAGACCACGTAACTCTCTTTATTCTTATCAGTTCACAGGATTAGATCATAGAGGATTACCTACATTCGTTCAAGCACCAGGACAAACTGATAACATTGGAGGGGCAAATTTCCAAGATACTACTAATCCAACGGGATATTTAAAATATGAAGGATCTATCGAACCTAATAAAACATTAGGATTAACGAATACATTCACGTATAAAAACTGGAGTTTAAATTTCTTAATCGTAGCATCTGGAGGGAATAAAATACGATTATATCCATCTTATGCTGCTAGATACTCTGATACAGATGTGTTTGGAAAAACATTTGAAGATC
>JBOFGJ010000213.1:0-2501 GCA_051649065.1 Flavobacterium sp.
CTTTTATAAATTAGAGGATGCTAGTAAGAGTGTTATGTATGTAACTGATATGGTAGGAGATACGTTATACGTCAGACAAAATAAGAAAGCTGTGACAACAGGGGACGTAACTCTAATAGATGAACCTGAGAATTATACAGAGAAAGTGACTATATTCACTAAGAGTGAGTTAAAAAATATGGCAAAAGATAAAAAAGTGTTAGATATTTATTTATCTACTACCGCGGGAGCCTTTAATCCAGAATTATTTGAATAGTAAAACTAAATAAGTTGTAAGTTATGAATACATTGAGATTTAAAGTACTTAATCGCAAGAAGTATAATACTGTAGTCATAGGGATATTAATCTGTGGGGTAATTTATGGTTTTGTCAATTTGATCTCAATTTTACGTGCTTTTAACACATGGAGTATAAGTGCTTATGTCTATCTAGGTGTATTGTTTGTTTTTTTGTTTTTGATAATGAAGCTGAGATCTGTATTTTCTGATGATATAGTGATAGACATCAATGAACAGGGAATGACTATAAAAAAGAATAGAGAAGTCAAGTCTATTACTCATCAAAACATAGTCATGATTAGGCTATTTACAACTGTAGCTGGAGATTTAGTGTATATATATGCGATAGGGAAACAAGAGGTTTTCTTCAAGTTTGAGTCTAGTGATAGAGATATGATTAGTACACTATTTAATAACCTAGAACTCTACCAAAAGTATACAATTACTAATAGAACAGGTAAACTGGGGGAGAACTGGACTGAGTATATCAATAAGAATGCAGTAGGGTTCAATGCTAATATGACGAACGAAGTGAGACAATATCAAAAGCGTAGTAATAAGAAACTGTATGTCATTATAGGGGTAGTATTAGTTCTAGTGTTATTGTTACCTATTATAGGATTGTTTATTAGTGATAACGAGTATTACGAGGAGAGAGAGGGGCAGATGTATTATGGAGATGCACTGTTAGTAGGTGTAAATCCTGACGCTATCCGTAGGTTAGACGTTAATGTGATGAAGGACTCTACACATGTATACTATAAGGATCAGGTGCTAACATGGGCAGATCGTCCTACATTTAGGTATCTGAAGCGAAACTTCTTTAGTGATAAAAATGGAGTGTATTATGAGACTAATAAGATGTTTGGGAATAATGAGATAAAATCATTAGATAAAACGTATGACAAGGCTACTTTTCATGCATTAGAAGGAAGCTTTTTGTTTAAAGATAAGAATCATATATATCATATCAAAGCATCTATGTCTGATGATAACTATCCGTTAGCTGTAATAGAGGCGAAAGGATTGGATGTGGCTAGTTTCGAAGTATTAAATGACAAATGGGCAAAGGATAAGGGACAGGTATATTTTATGACTTGGGAAAATCTAAGAATATGCACAGATATTGATCCCAGTAGTTTTGAAATAATAGATTACACAGTAGCGAAGGATAAGAATTATGTGTATTATCTGTCTAAAAATTTGAAATCTGACAATGTTAGAGCCACTAACAGTGAAAACTATGCTATACTAGAAGGGGCTGATGCACCTACTTTTGAGAAAATTGATAATGGGATTTATCAAGATAAAAATACGCAATGGTCTATAGAAAAAGAAGGTTCTTATAAGACTAAAGAGAGTACGGAAATAAGAGATCGTGAAGATGTAGAATAAAGCAAGTATAATAAAAGTCTAGTTTTTATTAATTTTATTAGCTTTTACTGTCTAAGGTTACTAAGTAGTCTATAGAATATCACGATTTTTTAGTGTAGTATAGGGAGTAATGTTTAGGTTTATATTTTATAACTTTATATAAAAGAGTACGCTTTAAATACTGTTATTTTAGAATAATACTTTATGGTTAAGTTTGTTTAAAGTACTCTGTTTTAAAGTTGAATTAACCCGAATTATGTGGTAGATATATAAGTGGAGAAGTAATTATATAAAGTATGTTTGAATTAGATATAAACCTTGATAGTAGATCTCGACGTCTTAATTACTAGTCTGATAAATCAACAAGATCTTTTTCTAATTATAAGCCATTATGATTTGTGATTAAATTGGTACATCTTGTTGATTAGGTTGTTTTATTTATTTTCTGCAAAATTATCATATTCTTCCTTTATAAATCTAAAGGTGATTAAAGTATACTATAATATAATGATAGAACTAATAGAACTAATAAAAGAGCTATGACATAGAATTGCTTTGTGGTATTTGGCTATTGCGAAATGTGGGATTAATGACCAATGTGTGTGGTGCTCTTCAACAAAGCACTTTCTTAAGGTATAGTACTTTTTTGATTCTTCACGTAAAGTGCATCAAAAAAGTAGGGTGGTAAAAGTGTCTAATAGGATAATTGATTAGATAATTAAGGAGTTGATCTTAAGTATGTTTTTCTAGTGATGTTGCGTGTTATTAGCTACTGTATAAAGTAAATAGGTCGGGTAAGATAGGTAGTCTATGGAAGGTGTAAAAAGTATAAAGTAGAGAATTATCCA
>JBOFGJ010000214.1:0-1833 GCA_051649065.1 Flavobacterium sp.
AGTAAGATACATCATTAGCAGAATCAGAAATAACTTTGTTATAAACGTTTTGAGCTGTAAAGACTAACTCAACCTTTCCAACTCGTTCTTCATTCTGTTTCACCTCGATGAGTGGTAACCCATCAAACTTATTAATAAAAAGCTCTTCATTCTCTTGATCTGAACGAATGATTTTAACTGAACTATTTTCATCAGAAGTCTTTTTCTTACTAAATAAATACCCGATTTCTTCACTTGATTTATACAGTTTCCCTTTAACTTCACCAGTTTCATCATTGAAATCAGTGTAAACAAAAGCGTATAAAGGCTCTTTAGTTGAGTCATTAGCGTAAATTAAAAAAGCTTCTTGCGGTTCCACTGTAGTCATTTTCAACTTGTTCAGTGGTAAGTTACCTGCAATAGCTTTCTTTTTGTTCTCTCCAGTAATAAAATCTTTCGCTTTGGAGAATATTCCTTGTTTGTTATTCACTTCAATTTCATCAATCTGTTGTTTATATATGACTTGAGCTAATGGATCATCAAACATAAACACATAAGAATGGCCATACATCGAACACAACTTAGCTAAATGATTAAAGGTTGAGCCTGCATCATTTAATCTCAGCCATAAGTTAACTGCTTCATTGATATTTTTATCGCCATGCTGAAATTGTGCGTCATTCCCATTAAAGAATCCTGTTTCAGTATCAACAATATACTTCGCAAAGTTAGTTGAGATACGTTCATCAGATTTACCATCATCCTTTGCTTTCATTTTAAGAATCTGAGTTGAACCTAAATACATATCCTCTAACCTGTCATAATAAGAAATCATCTGACGATGCTTAGAAACTAACTCATCGATATAAGCTGCTCCTTCTTCAGAATCAATCTGCATATTACGGTCAATATAAAAGACTTTTCGTTTTAATCCTTGTGCAATAGACATATAATCTAAAGTCTTACCAGCATTAATTCCATTAGTACTTGGACCAGTATCTTTTGCTTTTAGTTCGCTTGGTGCTCCTTGTTCAGTGATAATTTTACCGCTAAATGTTTCTAATTCTTTACTCATTGTTACCTCCTATCTGTAACCTCTTGATATCTCAGCTACTGCTTGTGGTGGTCTATACATTGCTAACATTAAGCTATCAGCATAATCGGGTGACCTTTTCCCTCTTTCTTCTAAATCATCTTTACTTTCAAGTCTGATACGACCTTTAGAGTCAAACTTGAACTTTCTATCTGAAAGCTCAGCCTTTAATTCTTTTATGTTTGGCAGTCTAATCAAAGCGTGCTCATTGTCCTGGAAGAAATTAGTAGATAACAAATCAGACATATCTCCCCACATTTCAGATACCAGGTTAACGTACTGCGTTTCATTTTCAGCAGTTGCATTGTTATAGACACCAAATACATTAATCTTAATACCTAAGTTCATGCCTAGCATTTCTGCTTGTTCTGCTAACATATCAACCACACCACCACCGACACCAGTTTCATCGACTTTGATATTAACTATCTTGATATTCTTTAGTTTTCCTAGATACTGCTTTAATTCATGGATCACTAATCCGGTTAATTGAGTCGTTAATACTTGATTGTGTTCTGAGATACCGTAAACATAGTTCAATCTAGCAAAACAGACTGTACTTCTGTCCTTCCCTTTCCTTGCCACGTCAACCCCAACATCTAAAGTCTGATGGGCATTAACACGAATCATATCGACTTGTTTTGTTTGCTCTAAAGCATACTCAATAAGCTCTAATGGGATAATCGTATCGCTGGCACCTTTAGGAAACAGACCATCAACACGAACTCGAACAACGTCACTGTCTTTACCGTGCTTGTTCT
>JBOFGJ010000215.1:0-3227 GCA_051649065.1 Flavobacterium sp.
TATAAGTCGCATCTGTGAAGCCTCGTTCCTGTATAATTTGCCCAATATGATAGTTGCTAATCAAGTCTTGACTTAATTCACAGTCGCGATAGAATAGGGCTAACCCTGCGAAAGTCATATTGAATATTTCTTCTATTTGTTGTTTGTCCATAAGGTATGGGTGTACTCCTTGTATTAATAAAAAGCAAAGGTAAGTGTTTTGTGTGTCTTACTCTGTTACCTCTTCACTAAAATAATTCTCATTCATCTTCATCACACGTTTCATTATTTTCTTTTGTAGTATTTTAGGTGTGATTACTTTCATTGTTTCACCGAAGCCGAGTATTTCTCTTTCGAGTTCGAAGTTAAGGACTACGTCTATGCGTATCTTCATACCTGTCTCGTCCTCTTCTAGCACTTGCTGAGAGTGGTGTAGAGGTTTAGTCTTCACGTATGGTACATTATAGGCGTTTACCCATAAGATAACTTTTTGGGCGCGATCTTGTGCTGTTTTGGTTACCCCAAGCGCATCGTTATAGTATCGATCAAAGTCCACTCCTGTATACTCTTTATAAGGTTCGTTCGCTAAGGCATATACATTGAGAATACGGTCAAGTGCTAAAGTCAATAAATGCTTATGGGTACTGCTACGCACGACTACGAACCATCTGTTACGATACTCTTTTAATAAGTAAGGATAGTAGATATTCTTAGTCGCTTCTTTAGATTTGAACGATTTGTATTCTATCAGTAAGGTCTGTTTATTCTTAATCGCTTCGTATAACGGGCTGATAAACTGTATTCCTTTAAGAAGGTGGTTACCCTCCATCTGTATATAATTAGGCGCCTTGGTACTTCGGGTGAGTAAGCTATTATCTAACTTTGCGATTACCTCACTCATCTCGTCTATTTGACTAAACCCGTTGAGGTGTTTTAGGATAGCGACTACTTCTTTGAGTTTCTCCATATCGGCATCGTTGATGGGAGAGTTTTTGATGCTGTAGTTAGCATCCTCATAGGTATAGTATTTTCTATCTACTACGATGATAGGAGCATTGTACCCTAAGCTCTCACTTCGCATAGCTTGAATGTCGAGCTGTATCGTACGCTTGCTAATTCCTGTATCTATGCCCTCATATTCATATAGCCCATCTGCTACCTTCTCGATTAGGTCGTTAAGCGTCCATTTCCTAAATCTGTTTTGCAGACATTCATCGATAATTCGGTAGCGCAGTAGTGCTAATTTATTCGTTGCCATAGTCTTTTAGTCATTTTGAGTAATCAAATATACGCATTCTCTTCATTATGTACGCATTCTATTTGCGTAGTTGTTTTGTATTTGAATTTTTTTTAGTTGTAATTAATTGTTTTTTAGTGCTTAGTATAATATTTTATAAATATTTATTAGTGCGCAATTTGGTTGCGCAGTTAGGTGTGCATCTTTGTACTGTTCGAAAGATACAAACCTTGGAAGCGTTTCGGTATAGCGCAGAAGTGAGGGGCAGTAGTTAACCTTATCCTGTTTGTATTCTGTAGAATAAAGAGGTTCGACTCCTCAAGCTCACGAGAGTGAGTGACTAGTGGTTTAGTAAATAATGTTCGTGTCGTAGGTTCGAATCCTACTATTACCTTAGGGTAGTATAGATCAGTTGGTAGATCAGAACAATTGCCTTTTAAGCAATTTTAGGAGAAGTCGGGGAACTTCTATAAATATCCCCTCCATTAAAAAAGTTCAGTCAAATAGTGTTTCTGTTTTTTCTCCTTGTAGTCTTAGGCTATGAGAATTAAAGACAACTTATCATAGCCTGTAAAAACAAGCTATTCTGTAGAAGAGGAATAGGGGATGATATAGAGTGAATGACTTGCTCAGTGAGTTATTCAGGACTATACACGAACTATTCTATTGTGCAGTTTACTTCTTTTTCCGCCTGAGGTAAGCGAGACCTATTTAGACTGTTCTTTATGATAACAAATTAAAATATTAAAAATATACAACTATGAAAAAGTTACAAGTAAAAACAAACCACGTTGCCTTAGTGTCTAAACAAGGAGAATTACAAAAAGTATATACGGCAGGTCAATATTGGTTATGGGGTGAGAAAGAAGTGGTAGAGTACAATATGGCTGAGGCATTCGGTATGCGTAGAGATATAGAAGCGTTGTTACAGAATGCTGAGTTAAATGTTATGTTAGAAGTAATCGATGTGATGGATAATGAAGTTGTGTTAGTTTATAAAAACAAGATATTTAATACAGTTTTAGGGGCTGGAAGACATATATATTGGAAATCAGCAAAGGAGTATTCGTTCGAAAGATTTAATACTGAAGCATTAACTGTGGATAATGCTATCGCAAGAAATATAATGGGGAAAGGCAATATGTCAAACTTCGTGAGAATGTATACTGTGGGGGCTAATGAGAAGGGATTGTTATTCGTAGATGGGCAGTTTCAAGAGATATTAAAAGCTGGAGAGTATAGATATTGGAAAAACGATATCAAGGTACAAATCATCTTAGTGGATGTACGTCAGCAAGCAATAGATATGAATGGTCAGGAGATCTTGACAAAAGACAAAGTACAGTTGCGTATCAACTTTAACTTGGTGTACCAAGTGCAAGATTTGTTAAAGGCGTATGTGGAGAATAAAGAGGTAGAGAAGCAGATGTATAACGTAGTACAGTTGATGTTAAGAGAGAAAGTAGGTAGAATGTCTTTTGACGAATTGATGGAGAACAAAGAGAACTTGTCTTTAGAGATCTTAAATGGGGTGCAAGAGGAGATCGCATTATTAGGTATCGAAGTAAAAAACTGTGGTATTAAAGACATCATCTTACCTGGGGATATCAGAGAGATTATGAATCAGGTGTTGATCGCTGAGAAAAAAGCACAGGCAAATATGATCACTCGTAGAGAAGAGACTGCTGCTACACGTAGCTTGTTAAACACAGCTAAATTGATGGAAGAAAACGAGATGCTGATGCGATTAAAAGAGATGGAGTACATCGAGAAGATCGCTGATAAGGTAGGTGAGATCAGCTTATCTGGTGGCGGTAACGTGTTGAAGCAGTTGAGAGAGGTGTTTTCAAGGTAGTTTACAGTTAGCTTTTGATTGTAAGGGGGGTCAGTTGATGGTTAACAACTATAGGTCAGATTGGTGATAAATACCCTTGTCGTTGATTAAGCAACACCATTTGGCGATGTGGTTAGGTATGGGATTAAGGATTGCAATACCTTTAGCGAGTAGGTT
>JBOFGJ010000216.1:0-1788 GCA_051649065.1 Flavobacterium sp.
GAGGGTAAAACGCGTATAGCAACTGTACCTATAGGCTATGCAGATGGAGTACATCGCTCTTGGGGTGCAGGGGTAGGTTATGTCTTGGTAAATGGGCAAAAAGCAGAGATAGCAGGTTCAATATGTATGGATATGTTAATGATTAATGTTACAAATATAAATTGTAAAGAAAATGATGAGGTTATTATCTTTGGTAAAGACTTGCCAGTCAATATTATAGCGGATAGCATAAATACAATACCATATGAGATTTTAACGAGTGTCGCACTTCGCGTTAAAAGAATTTTTTTTGAAGAGTAAAAAAGTTATATTTTTAACGAATCAAAACTTAAACAATAAAGACTATGGGATTTGTAAGTGAATTTAAAGAATTCGCTGTTAAAGGAAATGTAATGGACCTTGCAGTAGGGGTAATTATTGGGGGAGCATTCGGTAAGATTGTAACAAGTGTTGTTAACGATGTTATTATGCCAATCGTATCAGCTATTATCGGTACACCGGATTTTACCAACATGTATCTAGTATTAAAAGGAGATGCACCAAATGGAGCACCACTTGCAGCAGCAAGAGGAATTGACGGAAACGTTGTATTTGCATATGGTAGTTTTATTACAGAGGTTATTAACTTCACTTTATTAGCTTTATGTGTATTCCTTTTAGTTAAAGGTGTTAATACATTAAGAAAGAAAGAGGAAGTAGTAGTGGAAGAAGCTCCTGCTGGACCACCAGCTCCAACACAAGAAGACCTTTTAGCAGAGATTAGAGATTTGTTAAAGAAACAATAAAAAAATCGTTTAAAGTCAAGGTCTGTAAAAAGACACAAATAGGGAAACACGCTATATTAGCGTGTTTTTTTTGTTTGTAATATTTTGACATTGTTAATATTTAGATATTCAATTGTTGTTTTTTTATGTATTTAATGTTTTATTTGATAATTGTTATTAATTATTGGTTGTTATTGAAATATATGTAAAAATTAAAAAAAATTATTTTATTAAATTTTTATGTTATTTATTTGTTAATGATAAATTAATTAATAGTTAACAAGTATGAAGAAAGGTTTACTTAAGTTCTTTGTCTTCTCATTAGCATTGACTGTAAGCGGTAGTGTGTATGCGCAAGAGAAAGTTATTAAAGGACGTGTAGTTGCATCTGATGATGGATCATCATTACCAGGAGCTACTATATTCGTCAAGGGCTCAAAAGAAGCAGTTCAAACAGACATTGATGGTAATTATTCTATTAAAGTTAATGGAAAAGATGCTGTTCTTGTATTTGAATTTATGGGTTTTAATTCAACTGAAAAGAAAGTTGGAGAGCAAGTGGTACTGAATGTTTCTTTAGCCGAATCAGCAGAGATGATTGATGAGGTAGTGATTAATACAGGGTACCAGACTATTACTAAACGTAAAGAGGCTGGGGCTGTTAGTCGTATTGAAGCTAAAGACCTTAAGGTTGATGGGGTAGCTGATGTAAGTAGAATGATTGAAGGTAAAGTTGCGGGGGTAACAATACAAAATCCTTCTGGTACATTCGGTGCTGCACCTAAGATTACTATTCGTGGAGCGTCTTCTATTATGGGGGATACTAAACCATTATGGGTTATTGATGGAGTAGTACAAGAGGATATTGTTAATGTATCTTTTGAGCAGTTAGCTTCTGGTAACTCAGAGTCTGTATTGAGTTCAGCATTATCTGGTATTAATGCTGATGATGTATTAAGTATTGATGTACTTAAGGATGCTTCTGCTACAGCTATTTATGGATCACGTGCGATGAATGGAGTAG
>JBOFGJ010000217.1:0-1144 GCA_051649065.1 Flavobacterium sp.
GGTATCGTATTACCAAAAACAAACACAACACTATTAGGAAAAGAAAGATATGACGAATTCCACGTTTCTGGTTTTGGTTTTTCTGCTAAAGCAGGTCTTAACGTAACGTTCTTCAAACACTTCTTTGTTCAGGCAGAGCTAAAAGGTGGATATATCGATATGTATGACGTACGTACTACTGCAGACAAAGCAGATAGAGCTATGCACAACTTCTGGTTTGCACAAACAGTTATCGCATTCGGAGGTATCTTCAAATTATAATATTAAGTCATAGACTTTAAATATAGTAAGAGGCTGACATTAAATTGTCAGCCTCTTTTTTTGTTCTCACAATTCACACAATACCAACTTTACTCTCTATATTAATACTTATTCCTGACATAACTCCTGTTAATAATTCATTATATGAATAAGTACTATTTTAGTTATTAGTTCATTTTTTTAACTCCTTTTTCTAATTTACACCTCAACATCTTCACTTTTTAAAGCCTCAAAAGGTTCTTTTGGGATACTTTTTTAAAAAATACGTCTTAATACTGCTCTAAAAAGCTCCTTTTTACAAAAAAGCACCTTGTTTTTTTTATTCTCATAATAAGAACAAACAACAACAAGACACTATAAATCAAAACATTAAACAAAAACAGTTTTTCCTATAAACAAAAACAAATAAGGCCTTAAAGCCAATAACCACGCGTACTCTGGGGCATTCCTTTTACAATTCTTCTAGGATTCCTCGAAAATGCTCTACGTAGAAGCCTTTTTATAGAAGAACTATAAAAGTACCTTAGAACTATCCTAGACTAAACTGACATCACTATTGCCTGTGTATTGTGTTTCTGTATCTAGATATCACATCCTCTAACCTTAATTAAAATAAGCCAGATCACTTCATACAGTCTTCATATACATAAAGCTACTTTTGCACCTCTATCCTATTCAATAACACTACATATACTAAAACAGAATGCTTATAATTAGGAGGGCGTTTCATATAATTATACTAAACCCTATGTTTTGTAGCTAAAAAAAATGTAATTTTGCAGTCCAATTTTTTAAATCAATGAGAACCAAAACTTTAAAAAAGAATAAAATCAACGTAGTAACTTTAGGTTGTTCTAAAAACGTTTACGATAGTGAAGTGTTA
>JBOFGJ010000218.1:0-2694 GCA_051649065.1 Flavobacterium sp.
TTACTGCTAAAAAAATTAACTTTACTGATGCGCTTTACCGGAATAAGTGGTATACTTTACCGGAATAAGTGGTATACTTTACCGGAATTAATGGTGCACTTTAATGGAATCGTGGTGCAGTATGGAATGGAATATCCAGGTTGAACATGACAAGGAAGATATGTCGGTAATAAAGTCTAAATAAATACAAGAAAAGCGAACAATTAAAAGAGAAGATACCCCAACAAAGCTCCTACTAAAACAATAAAAGCACTATTTACTTTTTTAAATTTAAAAACGAGTATGCCACTAAGTAGGGTAATAACAAAGGTTTGCCAGTTCAGCAATACATCTCGTGTCATCGTTATACAAACAGCGACAATCAAGGCGACAGAGGCAACATTCACTGCGTCTAAAAAGACAGATAATCCTTTTGAGTTGCGAAGTTTTTTTATCAATGGGTTTAGTAAGGCTACTAGAATAAAGGATGGTAAAAAAATTGCAACAGTTGAAAGAATTGCTCCAGATAAACCATTAATTTGAAAACCAATAAAAGTAACGGAAGAGAAAACAGGTCCTGGTGTGAATTGTCCTACAGCAATAGAATCTATAAGTTGTTCTTTGGTGAGTAAACCTGTTTGCACGAGTTCTGTATCTAAAAAAGCAAATAATACATAGCCACTACCGTACAGTATAGCCCCTATTTTAAGAAAAATCCAAAATAGCTGCATATTGGTATTGGTGAAAAGAGTATTTTGTATACTAAGTAAGAATGGGAATGGAAGAAAACTTTGTAAGGTACTTCGCTTTGTAGTATTAATATAAAAAACTACATAAGCTAAAAATCCAGCTCCAAACATTAAAATGATCTCATTAGTCCCAAATAAAGAAGCTACTAAGACAATAAGTCCTATAAAGGCTAAGAATAAGGATTTAATTGATTTTCTGGCTAGTGGAAATACAGCTCCAAGGATAATAGCAATAATGGCAGGTTTAATTCCATAGATAAATGGTTGAACTTGTGGTAATTCTCCATAATTTTTATAAAAATAAGCCAATACACCCGTTAGAAAAACAGCGGGAAGAATAAAACATAGCCCTGCAATTATAAGACCTTTCCAACCCGCTTTATCATAACCAATGTGAATGGCCATTTCTGTACTGTTAGGACCAGGAATTAAATTAGTAGCACCGAGCAGATCTAAAAAGTGTTGTTCATCCATCCATTTTCTTTTTACAACTACTTCTTCTCTCATCATCGCAATATGAGCTGCAGGGCCTCCAAAACCAATAATCCCTAATTTTGTAAAGACCTTGACTATTTCTTTGAGACTTACTTTTTCTGACATATTGCTTCCTATTTTTAGTTTTTATTGCAATCGATCTATTCAACGTTATTGTGTGATAGGAACAGGCGCGAAGCTAAAGATAATTCAATACTCAAAGGTTACCGAAATGTAAACAAAAATGGCTCAACCAAAAATTACTTCCTTTTCACTATCCTTTATCTATTGGATGGTAATCCCTATAAACAAATTGACTGATTTGGGCGCCTTATACAACCTCTTACTACTCTTTTAATAATCCCTTACTATTCCTTGGTATTTTTGAATGATAATAAGCTATACACAAGCAAAAGGAGGAACTCGTTATCATAGAATAGGCGCGTATTCATCTGTTTTTTTTAATCGTTTCACCGAAGTAAAATGTTATACCTCGCGATACAATAATTCAGATCCTAGTATTCATAGGGGGTTATACCGATTTTGTATGCTTTTACACAACACTTTTTTCAAAATAATTCAAACGAAAATCAACTATGTTTTTTTAACAGATTTATCGGAAGAAATAGGGGAGTTTGGTGAGGAATTGGTAATGAAAAAATCACCAATTCTCACACAAAAATTATGGGTTTATAATTTTTTGAAAAAGTAAATCCGACTTGTTCTTATCAATTACATTTAATCCCCACTCAAAGTATTCTTTTTCTTCGTTAGTATAGAGGTTATTAGCAATTAAAAACTCTTTTCTTTTAGTAAGATAATTTAAGAGTTTTTCGTTCTGATCCCATTTTTCTGAACTAGTAATTAGTTGAGATAATTTTTGTTCTTCTAATTGTCTTAAACGTTTTATTTCATCTTCTTCCTTTTTTTTAATCTCCATTTGCTTATGATAAGCTTCACGTCTTATAATGTTTTCTAATTCACATTCACAATACAGTTCAGTATAAGCAATAATATGAAGCATTTTGTCTTCTAGTTTTATATTTGGAGTATCTGCCCATTCTTTTCTTTTGTAAGAATGTTGGTACATTTGAAAAACAATTTTATCTGTTTCTTCTTTCTTATAGCTTTCATAGGTACCTGAATTATCAAGAACTCTTTTCATTGCTTGACGAAAACTAAAGTGAATTTCTATCCCTTTTATGTCACAATAAATGTCTCCGTTTCTATCTATTTTGAAAATATAATTATTAAACTCTAAAAAACGAACTAAAAATTCTGTAAGCAATAGAATTCGGTGAGCAAATGCTTTATTTCCGTAATAACTAATATAAATTGTTTTACGATCTCTCCAAAATTTACCGTTATCTAATACAAGACTCTGTGTGTTCTTTGTAATGTAATGGGGGTTTAGTAGTCTCTTTGGGAAATTTAGAGGAGCATTTTTTAAACCCTTATAAAAATTCATACGGTCTTGAATTTCTTTTTGAGT
>JBOFGJ010000219.1:0-10346 GCA_051649065.1 Flavobacterium sp.
CAAATAGAAGAAATATTCAATATGACTTTCGCAGGGTTAGCCCTATTCTATCGCGACTGTGAATTAAGTCAAGACTTGATTAGCAACTATCATATTGGGCAAATTATACAGGAACGAGGCTTCACAGATGCGACTTATAAAGGAGGTGGACTTACTACCAACTTGCGTTACCTAATCGCTTCTGCTCACGCTAAAGATGTAGCAGCACTGGTACCACAGATGGAAGAATACGGATTAGTGATGATACAATCTGCCGCTTACTTTAAGATATTAGATATTCACACTATTGATAACAAAACACAGATAGTATTACTTCACATCGCAGAAGAAACCAAAGAGTTCTTTGCTGCCAACTCTTCTAATATAGAAGATCAAATCGTACAGAAAGCACGAGAAGGGTTTACTGCCAAAGTACACACAGCTCCTATTCCTAGCTTACAAGCCCAAGAGTGGATAGACCGAACTGCTCTACCTATCGGTATGAGCGATACAGGAGAATTCTTTATGTGACATCTTAAATCTGCAGATAACATTTAAACGAGAATAAATTGTACAAAAACAGAGCAATATTAGTGATTAAAGCACACTGTAGTATGGTTTTAGAGCTAATTGAAGCTATGTAAAGTAGAATTTATTCGCAGTAAATGGTAGTTGCAGATTTAAGGTGATATTCCACCTACTACATTATACGAAGAGCCTAGATAACATCGATTATCTAGGCTTTTTTCGTTTATATGATACCTTTACATACCGCATCACTCTCCATAATGATTCCTTGTTGATAGGAAAGTGCTAGGCAGGTGATAGGCTATTTTTAGCACTTTTAAGCCGACCACATGCCTATCAACAGCCGACCACATGCCGACCACCCATTCCATAATAGCCAAAAAAAGACATTTGATATGAATTCTCTAGTTCACTTTTACTAAATACAACAACACATCAAACACATTATCAAGTATTTTAGAATAACTTATACAATATATCTGTACTTTTATTCTGCTAAAAGAATCCACAATACGATGAAAGAAAAAATTGCATTTACAGTTGTAATAGTTGCTGTGCTAATAGGCATATTCATCCTGCGTAAGCCTTCTCCTACTAGGATTGACTTAATTCCTGTCAATGAACAAGGAGAAGAATATACTGACGAGCCAAGTATCGATGATATGAAAAAGATAGTCGTAGACACAGATACAGTATACGCTGTAGTAAATACAGGAAGGTTTAACATTGATGAGAAAACCTTTAGTAAGAACATCGCTATCTATAATAAACAAAACATAGAAGCTATTCGCAAGGATTATTCAAACCCTACCAGTATTGTAAAAGAGTATATAGACTTCTTCATCAACAATACTGATGCAGAACAACTAAATAAGGCTGGACTAGGTAAACCAGCTTCTGAAAATATAGATAAAGTAATCAGTAACCTAAAACTTATTTTAGTTGAGGTACAAGCTCAAGATGGATACCCTGGAAAATATTATATTAATTATTTTTATGATATAAATGGGATTGATATGGGTGATATACATCTATCTGTGTCAACAGATGAGAACGGTAACAATATAGATATAGGCTGGGAAACCTAATCGCAATTAATTATTGTATTTATTCCCTTTGAAAAGAGTGATTATCTAAACCAAAGAATTGATTATTTCCACAAAAGTGATTTAAGTCATCTTATTAATACTTTTAGCTTGCGTATATTTGCACTATGAAACATTGTATATTATTCATAGTACTACTATTCTTTGCTAAGCCAGTATTCCCTATATTGGACTTTGCAATCAACTATGATGCTATACAAGAGCTATGTGTCAATAAAGACAAGCCTGAGCTTGGGTGTAATGGTTCGTGTCACCTTAAGAATGAATTAGCCAAAACAGCTCAGGATGAGAATCCGTTCTCTGCTAAAAAGACTTTTCAAACACAATTAGAAGTATTGTTCTTTAGCCAATACGATTGGTCACTAGCTCCGATTGTAGAGCATAACTACGCTATTGAGGTAGCAGATAGTTATCAAACTGATTACTACTATCTACCTGTCTTAGACTTAACTAAGCCACCCCTCGTTTAATCTTATTTAATTATCGACTTAGCAGACTGTACCTCAGGTACGGTATAGCTTTACGCATCTATTATTCATTGTAATTAATAGACGCACTCTCACCTATTTAAATATTTTAAGATTAAACAAAATGAAAAAACTTATATACTTCGCATTAACTATCATTACTTTAGGTTTAACTGCATCATGTACTTCAGATGATAACGCTATGGACAAAGGTCCAACTATTAACCCTGGTGTTACAAAACCAACTATCAAAATACTTGAAGCAAAAGAAAACAACTTCCAATTCACAGTATATAGCAACGTAAAAGAACTTTATGCTCCATCAACAACACCAATAGTTGTAGAAATAAACGATCTTACTGATGCTACTAATAAGACATTTACAAATACATCAATGACTATCACGATGTATATGACGATGGAGAATGGCCATAAAATGTCTCACTCTGCTCCTATCAGTCAACTTAAACCTATAGCGGGTACTACCAACAAATTTGAAGGAGAGATTATGTTCTCTATGTCAGGAATGGAACTTGGGGCTAACTACTGGGAAATAAAAGTAGAATCCACTAATAAAGACAAAAAGATAGAGACTGCGCTAATAACTACTGTAAGAGGAGGTAAATTCTACGATCGTCAGGATCTTAATACCATCGTGAATAGCGATAGAAAAACACTAGAGACATTCAATATTAATGCTGTAAAGTACTATGCTGCTCTACACCCAATGTATGAGCCAAAAACGGGTCTTAATAATATAGCTGTATCTATCTATAGAAATGAGAAAATGGGAAATGAGTTTCCAGAAGTAGATAACTTAATCGTTACGATAGATCCAAGAATGCCTGATATGGGTAATCACGGTGTAGCAGAAGGAATTATCACGCTTAAATACAATGCTAGTACTAAACAATATGAAGGTAAACTTCCTTTTAGTATGACTGGATATTGGTTTTTAAACTTAGTGATTAAAAACCAAGCAGGTGAAATAGTAGCCGGGCAACTCGTAGGAAAAGACTCTTTCGGAAAAGAAACTGTAAATGGAGATAAATTCTTTGATGTTGTTTTTTAACCTAGATTAAGCGATAGGCATATAAACGAAAAGTAGTTATGCAAAAATAGCTCTGAATTACTGATTAAAGCATACTCTAGTATGGTTTTAGAAGAAATGAAAGAGAGATGAAGTAGAATTACTTTGCAGTATTTGGCTAATGCTTAATCTGGATTTAATGCAACTATTCTTAGATCTAAAATCACCTTACTTCATTTGACATGATATTAAAAAGAAAACATATTGTTAGTGTATTATTTGCCTTGCCAACATTAGTTATTAGTCAGGTAAAAGATACACTAAGTAACAATGCTTTACAAGAAGTCGTTGTTACTCATCAATCTCAAAACAAAAACTTACAAGATAAAAAGCCGTTAGCATCAGTAGATGATTACTTAGCTACACAGGAGAACATCACGCTGGTACGAAGAGGAGCCTATGCGTGGGAGCCTATGATAAATAATATGGCTATCGAGCGCACTAGACAGACCATCGATGGTATGCAGATATTCCATGCGTGTACAGATAAGATGGATCCTATCACATCCTATGTAGAAGTGAATAACCTAGATGGAATGGATATTACCTCTGGATCTCAAGGGTCTATGTTCGGAGCTACTCTTGGCGGAAGTATAGATTTGCGCACTCGTAAGTTGTCTTTCACAGAACAACAAACCTTCAAAGGGCAAGTACAAACAGGTTTTGAAAGTATCAATAAACAAAAGATAATAGGGGGTAATTTTGATTTTACTTCTAAGAAGTTTTATGCAAGTGGTTCTATTATGTTTAGAGATGCTGACAATTATAAGGCAGGGGGCAATAGAGAAATACAGTATTCCCAATTTAGAAAGTTAAATGCTTCTGGAATTATTGGGTATGCTATTAATGAAAGCAACAGCTTAGAAGCCTCTATAATATATGACAAGGCTACAGATGTAGGATATCCTGCACTTCCTATGGATGTGGGCTTGGCAGAAGCTATTATTACTTCGTTTAAACATACCTATGCTCCTACTGACTCGTGGATAGACAAGTGGGAAACTAAATTGTATTACAACACGATCACGCACAGAATGGACGATACCAAACGTCCTGTCGTTCCTATCCGTATGCTTATGCCAGGATGGACAGATACATATGGTGCTTACACTACTCTATCTACTACGATAAAAGAAAAGCATCATGTAAGTATCAATGCGAATACCTACTATAATAAATCATTGGCAGAAATGACGATGCTATCGACCATACCAGGAGCAACCAATATGTTCGCTTATACATGGCCGAATATAAAGACCAACTATGGTGGTTTAACCGTAAAAGACCATTGGCAAATAGATGATAAGAACAGTTTACTTATCTCTGGAACCTTAGGTATCAACTTTAATCACGTTAGCCAAAAAGGAGTTGATCAATTGAGTATATTCTTAAATGACAACACCTTCAAACAAAATAAAACACGCACAGTAGGTAACTTCGCCCTTAACTATGAACGTTTTGATGGTGAGTGGTTATATGGAATAGGTACTGGATATGGCAACCGCGCTCCTTCGGTATCTGAGGGATATGGATACTATTTATTTAATAGTGGAGATCGCTATGACTACATTGGTAATCCTAACCTAAAGAATGAATCTTCATATGAGGGAAACTTCTTTATTAAATATGCTACACCTGCATTCTCTACTAAAGTATCAGGTTCTATATTCTACTTAAATAATTATATTATCGGTGTGATAGACCCTGTGTATAATGCTATGACATATGGTGGTTTAGGAGTAAAGAAATATGCTAATATAGATAACGCTATACAAGGTACATTAGATTGGAACTTCACATACAACATAGATGCGAATTGGAAAGTATCAGGTGGACTAACGTATAGCTACGGAAAAGATAGTGACAAAAACACCTTGCCTTTTATAGCTCCATTAGCTTATAGAACAGCTATTGACTATAAATACAATGCCTTTAAAACGCAGTTAAGTCTAAAAGGAAACGCTGTGAAAAACAATGCAGCTAAAGCATATGGAGAAGTTAGAACACCGTCTTATGCTATAGTAGATTGGAATGCGAATTATGACTTTTCTATTAAGTCTAAATCATTGAATATGGGGATAGGTATTGAAAATATACTTGACACTTACTATTCTACCTATGCAGATTGGAATAAGATACCTAACCCAGGGAGAAACTTCTTTGTCAATCTTACGTATAAACTATAATATATAAAACCAGTAGCGATGTTACTGGTTTTTTTTGTACATTACTATCATCTAAATATTATTATGCCAAGAGTAAAACTGAACCTACCGACTGAATTTATCTTCGAAACCAAAATACCTGTACGAATAACTGACCTTAATTATGGCAACCACTTAGGCAATGATAAATTATTATCTATCTTGCATGAAGCACGAGTTCTATTTTTATCACACTTTGGATATACAGAAATGGACTGCGCTGGAGTAGGGTTAATAATGGCTGATGTGGCTATAGAATATAAAAATGAAGCATTCTATGGTGATACTTTATCTATCCAAATAATTGCAGGTGAGTTTAGCAGAGTGAGTTTTGATCTATATTACCTTGTTCAAACAGATACAAAACTTATCGCTAAAGCCAAAACAGGCATGGTAACTTTTGATTATCTAAACAGGACTACAATCTCTGTTCCTGAAATAATACAAAACAAATTCACCTTATAGAATATCTAAGAACCAAAAGCCATAGTGTAGTATTTCCTTTTGATGACATTGTTTAGGAGCATCATACGTTTTATAAACAATATCTCCCAAATCAAAAGGAACAGGCTTTTTAAACATAGGACCATCGTATACAAAAGTATGAAATTCTCCGTTCTCTCCACAAGGGTCAACCCCCTCAGGTAAGTCAGCGATAAACTGCCTATCTATGGTACGTCCTATAAAACTCTTGTCTAAGTATTGCTCATTTACACAGATCACAATAGTCTTTAATCCACTGTCTATCATCTCGTGTACTAATGCTGTAGTATCTCTATTCCACAGCGGAAATACGCCTGTGATATTTAATCTTGCTAATTGAGCTTCTCTAAATACTTTTAAATCTTCTAAGAGAATATCTCCGTAGATACTATCTACTATTCCACTATTAGCATACTCATTTAATCTACTTATAATTATACTTTCATATTCTTCTAGTGTTAGCTTCTCTGTTAGGTATACGATATCTAGAGGCAATCCTATACACTCTGCTTGTCGTTGTAATACTTCTTCTCTTATTCCGTGCATAGATACGCGTCCGAAATGCTCATTGACAGTCGTCATTAGACGCACTACTTCTAACTCATCTCCTTGCTGTATCTGATACAATGAGTAAGCGGCATCCTTACCACTACTCCAATTTAAGAAAGCTTTCTTCTTCATTACATAATCATTTAGAAAAAACAAGATATAAAAAAACGGTCTCACTAAAGTGAAACCGTTTAATTAATTTATGATGATAAAGAATTATACTTCTCTATTTGGATCAAATGCTTCTAGTATTTGAGCTACTCTCTGAACGAATTGTCCTCCTAATGCTCCATCTACTACTCTGTGGTCATAACTGTGAGATAAGAACATCTTCTGACGGATACCGATGAAGTCTCCTTCCGGAGTTTCGATAACTGCAGGTACTTTACGAATAGCACCTAAAGCAAGAATACCTACTTCAGGTTGATTGATAATCGGCGTACCGAATACACTTCCGAATGTACCTACGTTAGTTACTGTGTATGTACTACCTTGTGTATCGTCTGGTTTTAATTTACCAGCTTTAGCACGGTTACCTAAGTCGTTTACAGCTTTAGCCATACCTACTAAGTTTAATTGATCAGCATTTTTAATAACTGGTACAATTAAGTTTCCGTTTGGTAATGCAGCAGCCATACCTAAGTTAATATTCTTTTTCTTAATGATATAATCACCTTCTACAGAAATATTCATTCCAGGGAAGTCTTTTAATGCTTTAGCAACAGCCTCCATAAAGATAGGAGTGAAAGTAAGTTTCTCACCTTCTCTCTTCTCAAAAGTATTCTTAACTTTATTTCTCCAGTTAACGATATTCGTAACGTCAACTTCGATAAATGATTGCACGTGTGCAGAAGTCTGAACAGACTTAACCATATACCCAGAGATAAGTTTACGCATACGATCCATCTCTACGATTTCGTCTGCACCGTTTACTGATACAGGAGCTGCTTTACTAGCCGTAGCAGTCGCAACAGGAGCAGCAGCCTTAGGAGCTTCTACTTTTGTAGCAATAGCTTGAGGTTGGTTACCTCTATTTTTTACGTAATCTAAAATATCATTTTTAGTAACTCTTGCATCTTTTCCTGTTCCAACAATAGCTTCTAATTCTGCTAATGAAACACCTTCTTCTTTTGCGATATTCTTCACTAAAGGAGAAAAGAATTTATCAGAGTCAGAGAAGTCTACTGGAGTAGCTACAGTTTCTTGCGCTGCTATTACTGCTTCTGCTACCACTTTAGCTTCTGCTGGAGCACTAGTCTTTGCTGGAGCTGGAGCAGCTGCACCACCTTCAGTCTCAATAATAGCGATAGTTTGTCCTACTTGAACAACATCATCTACTTGGAATAATATTTCTACCAAAGTTCCTTCAACCTCTGATGGAACTTCACTATCCACTTTATCAGTAGCGATTTCTAATACTGTTTCATCAGCGTCAATATGATCCCCTACATTCTTCAACCAGTTTGTAATTGTTGCCTCTGCAACACTCTCTCCCATTTTGGGTAATTTCAATTCGAACTTTGCCATATTTATAACCTAAGGTTGTGTTTTCTAATACAAATTACAAATTTAATAATATTTCAGACTTTTAATAGTCAAAAATAAAATTATCATTCTCTCAAAAACTATACTTCTATTGCCTAATTACTCTCATCACATCTATTTAAATTCTGTTTTTTTACCTATTTTCTTTTGAATTTTATTTCAAAGTACACAATTCTAATACTTACATAGAATTGCCTATTTAAGTCAAAAAAAGACTTATACATGTGATAATTGCTTGAAATATACAAAAAGATAGTATCTAAACCAATAATCTTATAAGACCTTTTCATACAAAAAAAGCCGACCACAATTGGCCGGCTTTCTTTAATATATAAAATAATATAATTATTATTTGATAGTATTACGTTTACGATCTGTCTCTTTTAAGAAGATTTTTCTTAAACGTAAAGATTTTGGAGTTACCTCAACGTACTCATCTTTTTGGATGTACTCTAAAGCTTCCTCTAATGAGAAAATGATTGGAGGAATGATTCTCGCTTTTTCATCATTTCCAGAAGAACGAACGTTAGACTGTTTTTTAGCCTTAGTTACGTTAATACACATATCATCACTACGAGAGTTCTCACCAATAACTTGACCTTCGTAAATCTCATCATTCGCGTTAACGAAGAATTTACCACGATCTTGTAATTTATCGATAGAGTAAGGAATAGCTTTACCATTCTCCATAGAGATTAACGAACCATTATTACGTCCAGCGATTTCACCTTTGTATGGTTGGTACTCTAAGAAACGGTGTGACATAATAGCCTCACCAGCAGTAGCTGTAAGTAATTGATTTCTTAAACCAATAATACCTCTAGAAGGGATTAAGAATTTAATAATCATACGTTCACCTTTAGGCTCCATACTTAACATTTCTCCTTTTCTTAAAGAAACATACTCTACAGCACGTCCAGATAAGTTTTCAGGGATGTCAATAGTTAACTCTTCGATAGGCTCACATTTTTTACCATCTATTTCTTTGATAATAACTTGTGGCTGTCCGATTTGTAATTCATATCCTTCACGACGCATTGTCTCAATCAATACAGATAAGTGCAATACACCACGTCCGAATACCATAAATTTATCAGCACTATCAGTATCGTGTACACGTAGAGCTAAGTTTTTCTCTAACTCTTTCGCTAAACGATCTTTAATGTGTCTTGATGTAACGTATTTACCTTCTTTACCGAAGAATGGAGAGTCATTAATAGTAAATAACATACTCATCGTAGGCTCATCGATAGAAATAGTTGGCAATGCTTCTGGGTTTTCAAAGTCAGCGATAACATCACCGATCTCAAATCCTTCGATACCTACTACAGCACAGATATCACCTGCACGTACTTCGCTAACTTTCATACGTCCTAAACCTTCGAAAGTTTGTAATTCTTTAATTTTAGATTTAACGATTTTCCCGTCTCTCTTAACTAAAGAAATATTCATTCCTTCTTTTAAAATACCTCTATGTAAACGACCAATAGCAATACGTCCTGTGAATGTAGAGAAATCTAACGATGTAATCAACATTTGAGGAGTTCCTTCTCTCATTTCAGCAGCTGGAATGTGCTCTAAAACCATATCTAATAATGGTTCAAAAGAGTCTGTTGGTTGTTTCCAATCATTAGACATCCAGTTGTTCTTAGCAGATCCGTATACAGCTGGGAAATCCATCTGCCACTCTTCTGCTCCAAGTTCAAACATTAAGTCAAACACTTTCTCGTGTACTTCTTCTGGAGTACAGTTTTCTTTGTCAACTTTGTTTACTACCACACAAGGTTTTAAACCTAAACTAATCGCTTTTTGAAGTACGAAACGAGTTTGAGGCATAGGTCCTTCGAAAGCATCTACAATCAAAAGAACACCATCAGCCATGTTCAATACGCGTTCTACTTCACCACCAAAATCCGCGTGACCTGGGGTATCGATAATATTAATTTTTGTTCCTTTATAGCTTACCGAAACATTCTTAGAAACAATAGTAATTCCTCTTTCTCTTTCGATATCTTCGTTGTCTAAAATCAATTCTCCTGTGCTTTCATTCTCACGAAATAATTGACAGTGGTGTAAAATTTTATCAACCATAGTAGTTTTACCGTGGTCAACGTGTGCTATAATAGCAATATTCCTAATTGGTGTCATATAGGGATTTTAAAAATTAATTCTCTTTTCGCGTTGCAAATATATTCATTTTAAAATAAATAGTATCAACAAAAAAAGCTCTCAGATATTGAGAGCTTGATATTTTTTTACTTACAAACCAAATCGTTGTCTCTATACAATTATAAAGCAGCAACGTGTTTTGTTAATTTTGATTTCAAGTTAGAAGCTTTGTTGTCATGAATGATATTTTTCTTAGCTAATTTATCAATCATTGAAACTACTAATG
>JBOFGJ010000220.1:0-1698 GCA_051649065.1 Flavobacterium sp.
AGGAAGTATGTCTATACTTTGAGTATAAACTATACAGAGGTAATCGTACATCTAAAGTTAGTGCGGAGTTATTTAATGCATTTACTTCGCCTAATATTCCGCACTTAGCGGAATCAGGTGTTAATCTGCGTATTAACAAACCATTGCTTAACTATGCTCAACCTCAATCACCATTCACTGTTCATAAACAGATGTCAACCAATGTAATGATTCTAAAAATGTTCCCTGGTATTCAGCAAAACGTTTTAGAAGCCATCCTAAACATTAAAGACTTAGAAGGTATCGTATTAGAAACCTATGGAGCAGGTAATGCACCTACTGAGCCATGGTTCTTGACAACCCTAGGAGAAGCTATCAAGAAAGGACTTAAGGTAATCAATGTAACCCAATGCTCTAGTGGTAGTGTCCACATGGGTAAATATGAGACAAGTACAGAGCTAAAAGAGATAGGCGTTATCTCTGGTAAAGATATTACCACAGAAGCTGCCATCACTAAACTGATGTACTTACTTACTAAGACTGATTATTCAGACTTTAAAGTTGCCTTTGAGGCTCCGATATGCGGAGAAATGGAAGAATAAATATATCATATAAACAGAAAAGCTCTTAGATGTCCTCTAAAAGCTTTTCTGTTTTATATCTCTATAGAAATCCCCTAGCCACCACTTATTTTCAATATGTCAAAGAACGTGTGAGAATTAATCTCTTCACAAAACTACCATTCCTATGAACACCAGTTTTTCTCTTTGACTATATTGACCATTATTGACTACATCTGCCCTAATATGATAGCAACTAATGAGACACTTAATTTCTCTCTGTTTCTATATCCATAATTTGCATTTCTATTCTCTTACTCCATTCTTATAAGTTTCCTCTTTCTTCACCTCTCCTCTAGAAGTCCATTCTGTCCATTTACCATCTTTTTGGCCATTTAGATACTTCCCTTTAGCTTTAGGCTTTTTAGAGTCAGCCCATTCTTCAGTATAGTCTCCATCTTTATTCCCTTTATCATTGTAATTACAAGTGATAAAGTAATCACCAATATTAGATGAAATCAGAGAGCGCTCTTTACCTATTTGTTTACCATTTACAAACGTACGCTCGTACTTCATCTTGCCTTCGTTTGTAAAAGCCTTAGATATTCCATCCTCTTTACCTTGTTTGAAGTTTCGTTCTTGCTCCACCTGACCACTTGTATAATACGTCACACGCTTCGTCATACTATCATCAGCATATACTTCCATCTCACGTTTGTTCCCATTACTACTAAAATATATCCATTCCCCATGCTTCTTACCCATCTTCATATTCCCCTCATACTCAGCCTTACCAGTTGCTACGAAGTAAGCTTCTTGTTTGCCATCCATATACCCATTCTTAAAGTTCAGAGATTCTTTCAGCTTATTCTTGTCATAGTACTCCCACTTTCCATTTAGCAGACCATCTTTTAAGTCCACATCTATATACTGCTCAGTCACTCCATTGATGATTCGCATCTTCCCATTAAGTGGTTTGTTCGGACTTTTTATATCTTTCACATAACGTTGTCCATCTCCCAGATTAACAATATTAATATCTGTAAAGTCAATTTTAGTCTGTGCAGTCATTGTTAATCCAGATAACATTAGTCCTAATAACAGTGTAATTTTCTTCATATTTATAGCTTTTATATTTTTTGTTATCATTAAAATTAAA
>JBOFGJ010000221.1:0-9478 GCA_051649065.1 Flavobacterium sp.
TGATGTAACTTTCTTTGATAAAGAAAATAAGCAATTTGGATTTGAGTTTGAATATTTCGAAACTGGTTTAGATGAACAAACGGTTAATATCATTACAGAAGGAACAGATGTAGTCTGTGTATTTGTAAATGATAGGGTAGATGCTGAGGTGATAGAAAGCCTTGTAAGTAAAAAAGTTAAGTACATTGCACTTCGTTGTGCAGGTTTTAATAATGTAGATTTAGAAGCAGCACATAAACATAATATTAAAGTATGTCGTGTACCTGTATATTCACCAGAAGCTGTAGCTGAACATACGCTTGCGATGTTATTTACGATTAATAGAAAAATACACAAAGCATATAACCGTGTGAGAGAACAGAACTTCTCATTAAATGGATTACTTGGTACGAATATTTATAAAAAGACGGTAGGTATCATCGGTACAGGTAATATCGGAGCAGTATTCTGCCGTATGATGAAAGCCTTAGGAACAGAAGTATTAGCTTATGACATTTATCAAAATGAGGAGCTACTTAAAGATGGTATTGTACGTTATGTAGAATTAGATGAGTTATTCTCTAAGTCTGATATCATCTCTCTACACTGCCCATTGACTCCAGAGACACTTCATATTATTAATGAAGAGAATATTAATAAGATGAAAGATGGTGTGATGTTAATCAATACGAGTAGAGGTAAGCTTATCGATACACATGCTATAATCCAGGCCTTGAGAAGTAAAAAAATAGGAGCTTTAGGAATTGATGTATATGAACAAGAGGAGAAAGTATTCTTCAGAGATTTATCAGGGACTATCTTGGAAGATGAGCGTTTGCAGCTGTTAACGTCTTTCCCTAATGTATTAGTAACTGCTCACCAAGCGTTCTTTACGGACGAAGCATTATCTCAGATTGCTTATGTGACATTGGATAACGTGAAACAATTCAATACTAATAATAAGATAGAAGGTAGAAATGCTGAACTATAATGAATTATAATACTGAGAGAGAATGCTTTAGAGTAGTCTTTTTTTAGAAAATAAATAACAAAGGCTAGTATTGATGAGATACTAGCCTTTTTGGTCATAAGAAAATCTAACTAACTAATTACTTCTATTTTTATCTTCGAAGTTTGCTTCTTTTATCGCTTTTTTATTTTTAGAATTACCGAATGTGTATGATGCACTAATGCTAAATCTACGAGAGTTCCACGTATTACTAAATGTTTGTATATTGTCTTTGTAGTATGATGTACTATTACTTTTACTTGTGTTGAATATATCTGACATTGTTATGTTGATATTCAGTTTTTTATCTAATAGTGCTAATTTAGTTCCTAGTGATAACTTACTATAAGAACTATATCTTGTATTGTCTTCTTTATGTGGTATTTGGTGGTACCAGTTAAGTAATAATTTTAGTGTTTTAGAACTATTAACAGAGAATGTATTCTGTGAATAATAATCAAATAGATTTCCTTTAAATCCAATCTGTGTTGCATTTGCATTTCTGTAATAGGGTGAGGACAATATATATTCCAACCCTGTATTTGTTTCCCACCAAGCTGTAATTGCATTATTATAAGATACATCAATACCGTAGTTATCACTGTTCAGCATATTATAAGTTGAACTCACAAATACACCATCTACATACCTATTCATATAATCAAATTGATCTGTCATATGATAGTAATTAAGGTTTACAGATAATGCTCCTTTAAACACATAACTTAATTCATAATTATTAGTATAAGAAGGATTAAGTTCAGGATTACCTTGGTGATATGTGTAACTGTTAGAATAGTACTTAAAGGGATTTAACGCATTAGAATATGGTCTATTAATACGTTTAGAGTAATTAAAACTAAATGTATGAGTCTCATTAGGAGTATAAGATATATATGCAGTAGGAAACCATTTGCCATACGACTTTGTGAACTTCTCATCAGTGTCTAATAGGTGTCCTTTTGCCTCTGTTTGTTCATAGCGCATTCCTCCTTTAACGCTCCATTTATCAGATAGTTTCTTCGTTAAACTAATATATCCTGCATAGTTGTCCTCTGTATAGTTAAAACGATTACTCTTAAGAGGATCTAATAGCGCATTTCCATCCTTAATATTAAAATAGATTACTTGAGCTTTATTGTCATAAGTAGTATACTTTGTACCTAATTCAACATCTGCCCAAGATAAGTGATAGTTTAAGTCAGCATTCACACTGTATACACTATATTTTAGTGTATTGGTATAGGTATTATATCTTCTAAGAACAGAACTATTATCATATTCTTTAATATCAAAATACTGATCAGGTGAATTAGAGAAATAGTTGGCGCCAATAGCTAGTTTGCTACCTAAAGTATCAAGTTTTTGATCAAAGAATAAGTTAGCTGTGTGATAATTATTCTTAGTGTCTGATTGGTTAACCGAATTAATAATTGAATCAGTTACTGCAAATGGGTAACTCTTATATGTAGAAGTAGTTATTGCACTTGGCTCTCCTGTAGATCTAGTGTAGTTATATGACCCACCTATAACAGCATTGTCAGTTAATTGATAGTTGGTTGTAAGACTCGCTCCTCTATTTTTGTATATCTGATTATACTCAGAGTTGTTATCTAGAGATCTTTTATCATCTTTATAAGTATTATTGTTTGTACTAGCACTGTTGCTATTATTTATATTGCCTTTTAGCATTACACTCCATTTTTTGTTCTGATAGTTTAAACTACCATTACTACCAACAGTATTATAATTATTATATGCATAGTTAGAACTAACTGTTCCATATACTCCCATGCGTTTATTCTTCTTCAAGACAATATTAATGATACCTGCATTACCACTAGCTTCATATTTAGCAGAAGGAGTTGTTATTACTTCTATCTTTTCGATGTCATCAGAACGCAGTGTGCGTAGATAGTTTGTAAGAGCATCTCCTTGTAGCTCTAGCATTCTATCGTCTACCATAATGCGTATATTGCTTTTACCACTGATACTGATCTTGTCATTTTGTACTTTTACCATAGGTGTTGTCCCCAATGCTTCTAAAGCGTCCATACCTTGAGAAGCAATACTATTAGCAGTGTTGTATACAAGTCTGTCAACTTTGCGTTCAACTAATCTTTTTTCAGCGTGAAGAACTATCTCGTCTAATTGCTGTTCATTTTTAACTGAGATGTTTTTTAAATCTACATCACTATTAATATCTAGTTGTTGTTCATTAACCAATTGGCCTAAATAAAATATTTTTAAAGTATAGTTTCCTTCTGCTACATTGTCAATAGTAAATAGTCCTGTCTCATCAGAGAAACTCTGTTTGACGAATGTTTCATCAGGTTGTAATAATTGTATTTCGGCATAATCTATTGGTTTGTTCATTTGATCTAACACAGTCCCCTTTATAGAAGATTGGGCTAGTATGATCTGACCACACAGAATCGTTAATAGTAATGTAAATAGTTTTTTCATCGTTAGTTAGTTGTTATTCTTTGCGTATTCTTATTTTCTGTTTTTTTCATCTGAGTTACCACCTTGGTGATCTCTTACTTTTATTTTACTATTTCCAAATGAGTAACTTACCCCTAAGTTGAAATAACGTTGATCATAATAGTTATAGTATTCTTGACGTACATTATTTGTATTTGTAGTAGCTGTATGCGAACCAGTTTTTAGTATGTCATTTGCATAGATAGATAAGTTTAGTTTTTTATCTAGCATTGCGTATTTCATTCCTAAGTTTAATGCATAAACTTGAGTTATTTCCCATATACCCATTTTTAGACTTGGTTGGTACCAGAAGTCTACTTGAGCAGTCCATGTTTTAGACGTATTTAAGTTTAATGTGTTATTAGTTGAAAAGTAATATCCCCCTCCACTATTCATGTCTAAGTTCACATCTTTGCTAAGTTTAGATTCTGCATAGAATACATAGATACCACTTTGAGATTGTAACCAAGGGAAGGTATTAAATGTATAGCTTAAATTAGCACTATATCTAGTAGGATTTGCTACGTTATCACGTAAGTAAAGCGTTTTATTATTTTCCACATCTATTACAGGATACTGAGTAAAGCTGTCTTTTGTATCTGAATATGATACACTGAAGTCAAGTTTTCCTTTGTAATTATAGGTAAATTCTACTTTATCTGTAAAAGCCGGAGTGATAGAAGGGTTTCCTTGTGCCACACTGTACTCCGTGATATACCATTTAAAAGGATTTAATTCCCAAAATGCTGGTCTAGAGATACGTCTGTTATAGTTCATAGAGAATGTGTTGTCATCATTCGCTTTATATGCTATATATACTGTAGGGAATAGCTTGGTATAGTTTTTCTTATTCTCTGTATCATAAACTACAGAAGTACCAGTAGTCTGAGTGTTCTCTAATCTTAATCCTAATTGTACTGTCCATTTATCATTAAATTCTCTAGACGCATTTAAGTACGCTGCTTGTGTATTCTCTTTATATTCGAAGTTGTCTTTTTGTTTTAAGTCTTCTATGGCTACTCCTGATGAGTAGTCAATGAAGTTTGTTTTATTTTTTGTTACTACGAAACTCGCTTTTGCACCATATGATAATTTAGCCCATTTCAGTGGTTGTTCAAAGTCTATTTTAGCACTGAAGTTTTCTATTTTTTGATCTCCCATAGACTTCGCTATAAACAGGTTGTTAACAGAGTTATCAACAGCCTCTGTTTTTGTGTTGAAAAGTCTGTCTTTATTGTTTACATATTTAAAATAATCGACATCTGCAGTGAATTTAGTTCCTAGAGTATCAATCTTATGCCTAAAGTTTACGTTAGCTGAGTGTGTGTTATCAACTCCGTCGTTTTTAGCTTGACTTCTAATATATTTTACAGGGTTATCAACAAGGTTGTTAACAGTTATAAGTCCTCCATCATCAAATTTAGGACTTCCGCTTCCTCCATTATACTGACCACCTATAGAAGTCTTTTCTGTCAGTTGATAGTCAACTTGGAAGTTACCAGAGATATAGTCGTTATTGTTATAACGAGTATTCTCACCATTCCAAGTCTCAGTAGGATAGTATACTGTAGAATTTTCTACTACATTAATACCTCCTTTACTACCAGTTACCCCAGCTTTAATAGATACTTTATCTTTATTATAGCTAAAACTATTACTTAATCTAAACAAATTTTTTGTACTTTGTTTATAACCAGCGCTGATTTGATTACTCCACGCATCAGGTAACGCTTCTTTTAGTACAATATTAATAAGCCCACTGTCTCCCTCTGCTTCATATTTAGCAGGAGGAGTAGTAATCACTTCTATCTTCTTGATATTGTCAGAAGGGATACTTTTTAAGTACTGTAGTAATTGTTCACCAGATAATTGTACTAGTTTATCATTAATCATTACACGTACACCACTTTTGCCTACTATAGAGATTGTTTCATTGTCTACTTTAAGACTAGGTGTTAGTTTTAATAAATCTACTGCATCGTTATTAGTAGCGTGTACAGAGTTCTCGATATTAAATACAGTGCGGTCTACTTTGCGTTCGAATACCTTCTTAGTAGATTCTACTATAATCTCGTCTAGTTTAGTATCTTGAGTGATTGTTATATTACCTAAGTCAAGATCTTTTGTTAGCTCTATATCTTTATCATAAGCTTTTAAACCATAACTGTGTATTTGAAAAGAGTAAGTATTGTTTTCTATATCGTGAATTTCGAATATCCCTTGTTCGTTTGTAAAAGTAGATTGGACTAAGCTACCTTTAGTATCTAATAGGTACACTTCTGCTAGGTCTACAGGTGCATTGTCTTGATTGTGCACTGTACCTTTGATATTGTTTTGAGCATTCATCGTGAATACTGATAAGAATAAAGCTGTTGAAATAAATAATGCTTTCATTAGTTCTTAGATTATTTGTTACTAACAGTAATTCTATTTGTGTGCCATTAAATGGAAATATTTGTAAAGTAATGTAAATCAAGCATTTGATTTTTTAATCAACTAAAGAGGTGTTCGTTTATGAACAGTGGTTTTTGTAATAGTGAACAATATTTAAAGAAGGAGAGGAGTAAAAACATAGAAAACTGCTTGGGGAGCAGTTTTCTATGGCTAGTTCTATGATAGTATATATTCTATATCGAATTAATAATCACTTTGAGCTAGACTTGGCTTGTTGTTTATGAAAATTTGTATTACAAAATTAAGTATATTTTTGATGTGTTTTACTTTATATTTATAAAAGTGGTATTTTTGCTGTGTAAATAGATTTAATTTTAGTAAATTAAGGGTAGATAGAATTTAAAGTATACAGCCATGGATGCAGATAAAATAAAAAGTATTAGAAAAAATTCGGGATACTCACAAGAGTATGTAGCTGAGAAGTTAGGGATATCTCAAAAAGCATATTCAGATATAGAGAGCGGTAAGACTCGTTTAAAGAATGAGGTTTTACATGAAATCGCTAAGATATTAGATATATCTCCAGCGGTTATTTGTCCGATCTCATGTGAGTGTATTTTTGATATTGAAAGTAAACATAAAGAGCTTCTTGCTTATTTAGATGCAAAAGGAATTGAATATCCTGCGAAGTTTCTTTAAGTTAAAATTTCTTAACTAGAAGCATAAGTATTGAGATTGTTTTAACCTAGAATAAGCGATAGACATATAAACTCAAAATGATTATACAAAATAGGTCTGAATTAATGATACAAGCATACCATCGTATGGTTTTAGAACTAATGAAAGAGATATGAAGTAGGATTGCTTTGCAGTATTTGACTAATGCTTATTCTGGGTGTAATCTCGATAAGCTAAGTTATGATATAAAAGAAGCCCACAGTGAAGTATACTTCACTGTGGGCTTCTTTTTAAAGTGTTATCTCACTATATTGACCAGCGTAAGATACTTGCTCCCCAAGAGAAACCAGCTCCGAACGCAGTTAATAGTACTAAGTCTCCTTTTTTGATTTTGTTTGTATTCTCCCAAATACACAGAGGAATAGTAGCGGCTATAGTATTACCGTAGTTAGCGATATTTACTAGTGTTTTATCCTCTTGTATATTAATCTGTTTACCAACAGCATCTATAATTCGCTTATTTGCTTGATGAGGCACTAACCAATTTACGTCATCTATGGTAAGGTTATTTCGGTCTAGAACATCTAGACAAGCTTCACTCATAGATTGTATAGCTTGTTTAAATACTACTTTGCCATCTTGTTTGATGTATTTTTTGTCATCATCCTCTTCTAATTCTGAATAAGGATATAGTGAACCTCCTGCTTCTATATTTAAGAAAGCCTTTCCTTGTCCATTACTTTGCATTAAAGCATCTATAACACCTATTTCTTTAGATGGTTCTAACCATACAGCACCTGCACCATCTCCAAATAAGATATTCGTAGAACGATCGTTGATATTCACATAAGCACTAATTTTATCAGCGCCAATTACAACTACGTTTTTATAGCGTTGACTCTCTACTAGTGAAGCTCCTAAGTCTAGCGCATATAAGAATCCAGAACAAGCGGCATTCACATCAAATCCCCATACGTGGTCGATACCTAACTTTTCACAAATGATATTAGCTGTAGCAGGCATCGGCATATCTGGCGTAGAAGTAGCGACAATAATAGCATCTATATCTGTAATCTTTTTGTTGTAATTAACAAGTAGATTTTCTATAGCAGATACAGCCATATCTGAAGTAGCTAGGCCTTTCTCAAGTATTCTTCGTTCTTTTATTCCTGTGCGTTTAATGATCCATTCATCATTAGTATCTGTCACTTTGGCTAGATAGTCATTGGTTCTTTTGTGCTCTGGGACATATCCTCCTATGGCTGTTATGTTGGCGTATATAGTTTTTGGGGTTGTTGTATTACTCATATTGTTATGCGTCTTTATTTCAAGTGAGTTGTTTTGCCTCAACTCTTGTCATAGTTAGTATTTGCGCTTCAAATATCCGAATATTACGACACTTTTGAATAGATAATTAAACGTTTAAAATTGTTTAAAAGACGCTTTTATACCAAAACCCTCTAAATAATTTAACCTAGAATTAGGGATAAATAGAGAAACGAAAAGTAATTATACAAAATAGGACAAAATGAGTGACTTAAACCTAGAAGCAGCAATAGACATATAAACGAAAAGCAATTATACAAAATAGGTCTGAATTAGTGATTTCAGCATACTATAGTATGGTTATAGAGCTAATGAAAGAACTATAAAGTAAAATTACTTTGTAGTATTTGGCTAATGCTGATTCTTGGTTAAACATATTATAATTTGCCTCAAGGACTAATGAAAGAACTATGAAGTAGGAGCTTTATAGTATTTAGCTAACGCTGATTCATAACTTAACTAAGTATTCTTATAATCTGTAGGAGATACCCCTGTATAGGTTTTAAAAAACTTACTGAATATAGACAAGTCTGCGAAGTTTAGTTCACTGACGATATCCGTGATAGATGACTTAGGGTTTTTAAGCAAGACTTTAGCTTCTAGAATTATCGTGTCAGAGATGATTTGCTTTGGTGTTTTGTGAAACACTTCTGCAACTATTTTTGTTAAGTGTTTTCTACTAATAAACATAGCGTCAGCATAGAACTGTACACTGCGTTCTTTTTTAAAATGAATAGAAACTAGATAGATAAATTTCTTCACTAATTCTTCTTTGCGTTGTAGTTTGATATCATTTTTCTCTAGAACAGCTTTGCTATAGAAGTTGCCTAATTCATACATCAAAATGGAGAAGTGATGCACGATGAGGTTTTTTCCATAGATATTATCGTTGTTATAGCTAAGTTGTGTTAATCTCTTTAGTGTATTTCTGATCACTCTAACTACATCTTTTGTTAAGGTAATCACCTTTGGATATTCAGAAGATAAGAATGAGATTAAACTATGAGATTTGACTTGAAAGCCTGCTTCTGAGAATAGATCAGGGTCTATGAATACTGCCTTAACAGAGAAGTCTTCTGTCAATCTCTTAATTTCAAAGAATTGATTAGGAAGTACCACTAGTAAGTCGTCCTTCTTTACGATAGTAGGCTCTAGGTTAATCGTGATCTCACATCTTCCTCCCGTGACTAGTATAAGTCCAAAAGTGGTAAACTGATATGGCTTATCCACTACGAAGTATTGTTTATGCTTCGGGCCAATATCTAAGATAGCCAGCCTTCTGTCTGTTAAGACATTCTTATAGCGATTTGTGATGTCACTTAGAGAGTAGACTTGTATATAAGAAGTATTCACTAGAGAATTTGGTTTTAAATATTTTCTAAAAGTAATAATTTGAGATTAGATAGCAGTTAATATAGATTAATAAAGTCAAGAGTTAATAATAAGCAGTTTCGTAACTTCTAGACACAAAAAGGGGGTGAGACATTTATCTCACCCCATTGCATTTGGTTGTTGTTATAATATGTAATTCTATTTATGTTCAACGTGTTTAGAAGCGAATTCATCTATGAACCCTTCATTATAGTCATAATCTGCATTCATTAAGTG
>JBOFGJ010000222.1:0-2365 GCA_051649065.1 Flavobacterium sp.
GATTTATAATGTAGCGATGGAGAATATCGCTAGAGCTGCTGGATATAAAGACCCTATTCGTTTTCAGTGGTCGATGGAGAGTGTGCAAGTACAATCTATATTGACTGATTATAAGGAAGTTAATTTAGATGAATATAATTTCTCATTGACAGTAGAAGAGAATGGTAAGGTAGTTTTGACAGTTTTAAACAAAGTGGGTAAAGAGCTTAAAGCTATTCCTGCTAAAATAAAGAAAAATGAACTAATAGTTGATCTTGTAGAACGTCAGAAAGCATTAAAAGAGCAGTACAGTCGCTCTCGTCTGAACTTAGAACAAGCAATGCTTAGACAAGATGTGTTTAATATCGTAGAGTTACAAAAGCTATTGGAGCATCCGATTATTAAGCATCATTTGACTAAATTAGTTTTTAAGTGTAATGGCATTTTTGGTTTCTTTATCGATAGAGTGTTTACTACTATAGATGGAGAAGTAGTAGATACTGCTGCGAGTGATGAGTTTAGTATTGCACACTGTTATGATTTATACCAAAGTGAGCGATGGGTAGCTATACAATCTTATCTATTTGACAAGCAAATAGAGCAGCCTTTTAAGCAGGTGTTTAGAGAGCTTTATTTGTTTAATGTAGCAGAAGAGGCTGAGTATGGTAGCTCTAATCGCTATGCAGGTTATCAGGTAAAACAAGGACAGACATTAGGTTTGTTCAAAACGCGAAATTGGCAGCATGAGTACTATGCTAATTTTAGTAAGTTGTACTTTGATCAGGATATACAGGTAGAGCTTTATATCGATTATTCAGGTGGAACTAATGGGTATTATGGAGACTATATTTCCTTAGAACACATCATGTTTTATAAAGCATCTACACAGGAGGCTCTTGCTCTAAAAGAGATTAATCCTATTATTTTTAGCGAGGTAATGCGAGACCTTGATTTAGTGGTTAGTGTGGCTTATGTAGGAGAGGTTGATCCAGAGACAAGTATGTCAACTGTACAAATGCGCATGGCTATAGTACGTGAGACAGCAAGACTATTAAAACTAAGTAATATTGAGTATAAAGAACGCCATGTGGTTATTACAGGGACTAAAGGAACGTATAGTTTGCACTTAGGTAGTGGAGTGATTCATTTAATGCCTGGCAAGCATTTATATATAGAACCTGTACTAACACAGGATAGAGGTACACTGTTCTTACCATTTGCAGACGATGAACCAAAAACAACTGAGATAGTATCTAAAGCATTGATTTTAGCGAGAGATGGTAATATAAAAGATACGGGTATTTTAAGTCAAATAGAATAAGAATGAAACAAGTATATATTTCGTGTAGTTTCTCAATGCAAAAGGAACTGAAAGAAGCTATTGATACAATAAAGAAAGCAGTAGAAGCAGTTGATTATATTCCTTTTGTGTTTATTGAACAGTACACTTTTGATATAACAAAGGAGAGAGAAATGATGCAGCGTGCTCTACTTGATATAGATAAGAGTTGTTGTCTGTTGGCAGAGACGACTGATAAAGGAATCGGAATTGGTATAGAGGCTGGCTATGCGAAGGCACAGGGAAAACCAGTGATATATATACGCAGATTGGAGGTATCGCATTCTACTACAATGTCTGGTATGGCTGATTATCACGTGTTAGATCGAGATACTAAAGATTTAAGTGAACAATTCAGTAGTGTAATACAGCAAGTCAAGCTGGATGTGGAGCTTAGGGAGTATGTTCTTTCTCTTTTAATCAATGAACAAGCTACCTTCACGAAGGAAGTTTTAGAATACCTGAAATTGTATAAAGCTAAAGGAGGAAAACAAGATAGAGCAGAAGAAATAGTTAGTAGTATAGCTAAGCAATACGAGTCTATTTCTATTTGCAAAGATAGAGCTGATGAGGTGTTAGATATGATAACAGGATATTGTTCTGCAGAGTGGAGAGTGTGGGAATAAAAGTATATTTGTAAGAAGAAAAATAATAACAATGACAATCACACAGATATTAAAACAATTTGACAAAGCAAGTTTAACAACTATATCCAAATTAACAATACGTGAATTAGAAGAGGAAAAGAAGGGGCATTGGGTAGCTTATGTAGATGAGGGTAATGAAAGTTATGATGTACATGTTAAGTTTTTAGGCAAACAAGTTGATTTTACTTCTTGTGACTGTGGTGTGCAAGAAGATCAGCTATGTGCTCATAAGACAAAAATGCTTCTGATGTTAGATGATAAACTAAAAGGTAAAAAGGTTGTAGATAAGCCCGTAGCAAAAAAGACATTGTCTAAAAAGAAGGTGAGTGAGAGTGAGATATTGCTTAGAGCAAGTGATCAGGAGATTGTTTATGAGTGGTTGATCAAAACGTTTGCGTCA
>JBOFGJ010000223.1:0-3448 GCA_051649065.1 Flavobacterium sp.
GAAGTCATCAGAATAGGTCTTAGACGAATACGTGCCCCTTCTATAGCAGCCGCTGCAATAGACTGACCTGACTGTCGTCTCTGTAGCGCAAACTCTACAATAAGAATAGCATTCTTAGCTAATAAACCAATCAACATAATCAAACTAATCTGTAAGAAAATATTGTTTTCTATTCCGAATAGTTTAGCGAAGATAAAGGCTCCTGCTAATCCTATAGGTAAAGAGAACAACACTGCCAATGGAAGTATATAACTCTTAAACTGAGCACTTAGTAAGAAGTAAACGAATAAGATAGACAGCACGAAAATAATAACAGTCTGGTTACCACTACCGCTCTCTTCTCTTGACAATCCTGAATACTCAAAACCATACCCCTGTGGTAAAGTCTGTGCTGCTACTTCTTCTATCGCACGAATAGCGTCTCCAGAACTAAAACCTGGATTAGGGCTACCATTCACGAAAGCTGAATTAAACAAATTAAAGCGCGTCAAGAACTCTGGACTGTATACTTTCTTCAGATCAATGAAGGCTGTAATAGGAGACATTACCCCTTGCTCATTCTTCACATATAGTTTATCGATAGCCTCTTTGTTCTCACGGAAATTAGGATCTGCTTGTATCATCACCTTATACTGCTTACCGAAGCGGTTAAAGTTCGTTGCATAAATCCCTCCTAAGTACCCTTGTAGTGTAGTCAGAATCTCTGTTACCCCTACTCCAGCTTCTTTTGCTTTTGCTACATTGACAGACACTTCATACTGTGGGAAGTTGGTATTAAAAGACGAAGTAGCATACATAATCTCAGGACGTTGATTTAACGCTCCTAAGAATCCTCCTATTATTTCTTCAAACTTCTTATAATCTCCACCAGTTTTATCTTGTAACTGTACTTCGAATCCTGAACTGTTACCAAATCCTTGTAGTGTAGGTGCTGCAAAGAATACAACATTAGCATCCTTAATATGAGCCGTTTTAGCGAATAGCTGTCCTACCACACTGTGAATATTTTGCTCTGGATTAGGGCGATCTTTCCAGTGTTTTAGCTTAATAAACTCTACAGCATACGAACTACCATTCCCACTGAAGAAGTCCATACCTGCTAGTCGTGAAGTGAACTTCACCTCAGGTATACTCATCGCGATACTATCTATCTCGTTAGAGATACGCTCAGTCTCTTCAAGAGAAGTAGAAGGAGCTAATATAATATTACCATAGATAGAAGCACTATCCTCATTAGGGACAAATCCCGTTGGCGTCGTTTTCGTTAAGAATACAAACAAGGCACCGAATACAACGATACTTCCTAATGACAACCATTTATTCTTATTTAAGAAGCCTAATACACCTACATAGCGATTAGTCATTCTGTCAAATGAACTATTAAAAGCTGATTTAAATCGATTGACAAAACCTCTTTTCTCCTCGTGTATACCTGACTCAGGTTTCAACATAATAGCACATAGTGCAGGACTCAAAGTCAAGGCATTAATAGCCGAAATCAAAATAGCTACGGCTAATGTAATACCAAACTCTTTATAAAACACCCCTACAGATCCTTCGATAAATGTAACGGGTACGAATACAGCTGACATCACTAACGTAATCGAAATAATAGCAGTAGTCAACTCACTCATGGCACTCACTGTAGCCTTCTTCGCTGTCTCTGCTCCTTCATATAGCTTGGCATGTACTGCCTCTACTACGATGATGGCATCATCCACCACAATACCGATGGACAGTACTAGAGCAAAAAGAGTCAACAAATTAATAGAGAAGCCAAATAGATTCAAGAAAAAGAACGTACCTACGATAGCTACTGGTACCGCTATAGCTGGTATCAAAGTAGAACGCCAATCCTGTAAGAACACTAATACTACTATGAACACTAATACAAATGCTTCTATTAAAGTCGCTATCAATTTATCAATAGAGGCTAATAAGAAATCATTAGAATTCGCATATACTTCGAATTTCGCACCCGCAGGCAAGTCTTTTTCTGCTTCTTTTAATAATTCTTCACATTGCTTAATAATTTCATGGGCATTAGACCCTGCGACCTGATTTACCGCGATATAAGTACCGTGCTGTTTATAAGCAGTCATGGTCATCGCATACGAATAAGCTCCTAAGTCTATCTCTGCCACATCACTTAGGCGCAATATCTTACCTGTACCATTAGAACGGATAATAATATCTCCGAACTCCTCAGGTGTTTCTAATCGTCCTGTATATTTTAAAGCATACTGAAAGCTCTGTCTGCTATTCTCTCCTATCTTACCTGGCGCAGCCTCTACGTTCTGCTCCTGTAACGCCTGCACGATATCACTTGGCGTAAGTCCATAAGAAGCCATTGCGTTTGGTTTTAACCAGATACGCATACTGTACTCACGTCCTCCATAGATAGAGGCATCCCCTACTCCATTAATACGCTTGATCTTAGGTAGAATATTGATACGAGCATAGTTCTCTAAGAATGCCTGATCATATCTACTATCAGAGCTATACATTAAGAAACTGAATATCTCACTACTCAATCTCTTAGTCGTAGTCACCCCTTGTTTTATTACCTCTTCTGGCAATTGACTCATGGCTTGGCTCACGCGGTTCTGCACGTTCACAGCTGCCATATCAGCATCCGCTCCTTGTGTAAAAGTAATGGTAATAACAGCCGAACCATCATTACTCGCCTTTGAGTTCATATACGCCATATTCTCTACTCCATTAATCTGTTCTTCTAATGGAATAATCACACTCTTCATTACCGCCTCAGCATTTGCCCCTTGGTAGTTAGCAGTCACCTGTACTGTAGGTGGTGCTATCTCAGGATACTGTGTGATAGGTAATGAGAATAGTCCTAACAACCCTAGTATTACTATAATGATAGATATCACGGTAGATAACACTGGGTTTTCTATAAATCTTTTCAACATAATGCTATCCTCTATTACATTTTAATCTTCATTCCTTCACGTAGTCCTCCTATATCTGCACTTACGATTTTGTCTCCAGGTTTTAACCCACTTGTCACTACGAAGTACTGACTCGAAGGCACCTTCTCCATAACCGAAATTTCTGTGCTAGTCACTACACCCTCTGCATTAGCAACATAAATAAAACGCTTTCCTTGTACTTCAAAAGTCGCCTTCTGAGGAACTAGAATAGCTTCGCTTACACTCTCGTGTACACGAATGGTAGCACTATTTCCACTTCGCAATATTCCCTGTGGATTAGTAAACACAGCTCTGAAGTTCACACTTCCAGTACGAGGATCTACTTGTCCACTTACTGTATTTATTTTTCCTTTCTGATTGTATTCACTTCCATTAGCTAATAAAAGAGATACTTCAGGGATACTAGCTAGTCTCTGTTCTAAAGTTTGTTCTCCTCCTTTTTGAATAAAGTCGATAAACTCTTTTTCATTCATAGAGAAATAAGCATTGATACTTCC
>JBOFGJ010000224.1:0-1497 GCA_051649065.1 Flavobacterium sp.
CTATACTTTGTACCTTAGCATAAGCATATTCTTCTACAGGGGATAAAGGTATTTCTTTTTTTACTCTTTCTACTACAGATTTTCTATCTTATTCCCAGTTTACCTTATATTGATACCCCATTAGTATAGTACGTATATTATAGCAGTTTTGATTTAAATGACTCCGTTGTGAGTCCGTGATGAGTCCGTTAAAATGATAAAAACAACGGAGTCACTATGCAGTTATCACTCACACATATCTCTGTCATCTAAAACAGAACTAAATAAGAAGTAAATCAAGGCTGAACTGCTAGTAAATAACGTTGAATCAAATAAAAGATAATCCCTCCTATCATATAACATCCTATGTCTATGATATCTGAAGTATATCTTGGGTGAAATTGAGGTAGATAATATTCGAAATAGATAGCGAAATAAGCTACTATGAACATGATCATCCAGATGGATAGTTTATATACCTTCCCTTTAAAAAGCTGAACTACAGCTAAGATAATAAACAAGGTAATGGGAATGGAAAGAATATCATTGAGATAATTATTTAGAAATAAAGGTAGGTCTATACCTATTCGTTGTAGTATATAGATGCTTCCTCCTATCAATATCATAACGATAAAGGTCCAATGCTTCAATACTGTCATGCTACGATCATACCTATTAGCCATGCTAAGAACATACCTATTGCCATAACTACCATCCATACTCCGTATATCAACTTAAAAAATAGGCGTACTACTAGCCATTTATGGTTAGTCATTCTCTGTAAGAATTTTTCTATAGCAGAGGGTTCTTCAGCTAAGGCTTTTACTACACGTTCACGTTCTACTTCTATACGCACTTGCTCTCTCTGCTTGACCATATTAAGTGCATGTCCACAGTTGACACATTGCTCTGTATCTATGTTAAATGTTCCACATTGTGAACACCTGATATGTACTTGTCCTTTAGACATAATTTCTTTTAATCTTTAGCTTCAAAGCTACTGCTTTTGACTGCAATAAAAAAAGCCTTTACTCCCAGATGGGATATAAAGGCTTCTTCCGTTAATAAAAATATAGTTTTTATTTCTTATCTACGTTGTGTTGACCATGAGCTCCATGTCTATGCTCCATCACTTGTAGGTTTTCGTCTATAAAGTATGCGCTACCGAATCCATTCACGTAAGACCCTTTCACTGGTTTAAAGTTAAACATGATGAAATCATCTAAGTTGTCTAATATCTCTACTACTTTTCCGTGTCTTTCTCTTAAGTCAGCGATAGCTTTTTCATAAAGAGGGTTTTCCTTATCTATTAGTTCCGCTTGAGTATCTAGTGTTAGACGGTGTCTAGCATATAATTGCTTAGATACACTCTCGTCCTCAACGAACATAAATGATACCTGTTTGCGATCGCGTAAGTTCTTAGTATGCTTAGCCATAAAAGATACTAAAATCTGAAATTCATTACCTACTCTAGAGTAAGGAGCTGTACTCACTAATGGTGTACCATCTTCACTGATA
>JBOFGJ010000225.1:0-1334 GCA_051649065.1 Flavobacterium sp.
AAGTGTCTCCACCAAAAGCGACAATTCCTTTATCAGCTAACCATTTGGCTGCTTCCATTCCTATACCTGGTTCTACTTCTAAGAATTGTTTATTGTCTTTACCTATAAGCTCTAACCAACCTGTATTAAACAGTACAACATCACCTTTTTTGATTTCAATGTTTTGTTTCTTTAAGACTGCTTGGATATCTGCTACAGTAAATTCTGTGCCTCCAGGTACAATGGCTTTGTTGTAATAAGCGACCATATCTAAGACTACTGCACGTGTTACAATAGGAGGTATTTTTTCAATTCCTAATTTCTTAACACCTTCTACTGTTACGAAGTCTTGAGCTTTGTTACCATTATAGTAGACATTATTTATACCGATGTGACCGATACCATTTAGTTGTGTACCTACACCTGTCCAAGCCGTTACTAATTCATCATTAAAACTGAATTTGTTAGGGCCAAGAGTTTGTCCACCTTGTTCTCCAGGTTGGATATTGTATAAGTTAAAACTGCGGTGACGAAACGCAGGTAAATGCTTGTTGATAGGCACTGCCAATGCTACTGTTTTTCCTTGTTTTACTAATTTTAAGGACTGCATTACAGTTTCAGGAGTTAGTAAATTAACAGCTCCTATTTCGTCATTAGCCCCATAAACAGAAGGATGCCAACTATGGTCGTTGGGGTCTATGCTTAATTTGGTATTTTGTGCATGTAGTATTCCGCTTAAGAGTACTACTGCTGCTATTATTATTTTTTTCATTGTATTAGATTTTAGCTAATTCTGTATTGATGAAGTTAATCTCATCAGTAGTAAGTATGATATTCATTGCTTTAGCATTAGCGATAGCTTGTTCTGCATTACGTGCTCCAGCAAGAACCACTGAGATAGCAGGTTGTAAGCTTGTCCATCTCAATACTAATTGAGATAGTGTAGCTCCTTTTTCATTAGCCAATGGAGTGATTGCATTTAAGAAAGCTTCTACTTTCTGTAAGTCAAACTGCTGGAAGTATCCATTGCGGTGATCGTTGTCTTTTAGTTTACCATCTCTGAAGTACTTTCCTGTTAATAATCCTCTTTCCATTGGGCTATATACGATAATTCCTAAATTGTTGTCTAAAGCATAAGGAACTAAGTCTTGTTCTATTCCTCTGTTTAGCATGCTATAACCTACTTGGTTACTTGCTATATTTAGTGTTTGGCGAGCTTCTTTTACTTGATCTACACTGTAGTTACTCACTCCAGCAGCACGTATTTTACCTTGTTGAATTAAGGTGTCTAACGCTTCCATTGTCTCTGCGATAGGAGTAGTGTTATCAGGCCAGTGGATTTGTAATAGATCAAT
>JBOFGJ010000226.1:0-1576 GCA_051649065.1 Flavobacterium sp.
ACAAGTATTTTGATTGCCCCTTGAACATCTTCTATACTACTAGCCTTCTTAATTACCTTTAAAGCATCTTTATAAGCCTTTACAGCCACTTTATTATTCTTTGTAGGCCAAACTCCAAATGGAATACCAAACTCTGTTATAAACCATTCTGGCTTCTTTAGATTAGATACTGAAGCATATTTAAAGGTTCTTTGTTTCTCTAAAGTAGTTAATTGCTTCTTTAACACCTTACCTGTTTGTTCTTCTATATTCCAACCGATAAAGTAGTTCAGGTTAGGCCAAGTATCTAAAGCAGGTAAAGTGCTTAGGTCTGAAATATATCTTAACTCTAAGGCTTCTATGGCTGTAAAAGATTCAAGCGAATTTAGATTACACATATTACCTGATAGAGCAATAGCTGTTAGATTAGAAAACTGTAATAGGCTAGTACAGTCAAAAGGTTGTCCTTTCACCTTAGTCACAATACTGATATCCTTAATATGAGCCGTTTTAGTAAACAATGGAAGGCTAATAGGTGTTGTACTATTAATATCTGGTATAAACGAAAAAGACAAGGCTTCTAAGTGATCATAGTTCTCTAAAGTTAAATTGCTGATATTGCCTCTAAAGAAAACACTCTTTACTTTCTCTCCTAGAATAATCCGAATTGGCTTATTGATAGTTATGGTAAGTTGACCGATGTGAGCTGTTGTAAAGTTGGCTTCTGTAGTATCTAATGGTGTCCACTGCATCGCTTCCATCTCACGAGTAGCACTCCAAGCGATAAAGGAAGTATCATCTCCGTGATATTCCATCACACGAGGCCAATTACCTCCTGCTGGTACTTGAAAATCATTAAACACATTCCAATTGATTTGGTCTCCAGTATCAACCATCGCATCGCACTTGGATGTAGTCACACCTTTAGTTCCAATTGAAAAACGACCTTGACCTGCTGATATCTTTACCTTGTGACTATTCTCTTTAGTCAGGGACATATAAAATGGGGTATCTCTCTGCATAATTATCTATTTAAACCAAACTTCATATCCAAAGCGGCATATCGCCACAAACATGATAAACAAGAAGATATAACGCACCCATACTTGTCCTTTTAAGATTGCCATCTTAGCTCCGCAATATCCACCTAAACCGTTACATACAGCCATAGGTAAGGCTACTTTCCAGATAATAGCTCCTTTAAGCAAAAACAAACAAATACTTCCAAAGTTAGTAACTAGGTTAATCATCTTTGCATAGGCAGATGCCTTAAAAAAGTCAAATCCCATTAAGAACACAAAACCCATGATAAAGAATGTCCCTGTAGCTGGACCTATAAATCCATCGTAGAAGCCTACAACGATTGAGATGACAACTCCCCAGATATACTTCTGTCTATCTGTGATATTACTTATAGCTTTTCTAGAAAAGTCTTTCTTGATATAGGTAAACACCCATAGTGCTATTAGAATAATAAATAGCAAGGGCTTCATAAAGTCGTTATTGACAATGGTTAGTGTATATGAACCAGCAAATGCACTTGCAAAAGAAAGCAAGGCAAGTAAAGCGAAAAACATCCAGTTGATTTTTGTCTTTT
>JBOFGJ010000227.1:0-1223 GCA_051649065.1 Flavobacterium sp.
ATAAGGTTTTAGATAAACCAAGATTGATATTGGCACTTAGTATGTTGTATCTTAACTTATCAGAGGTGTCATATCTGTTGGATAATTACAAAGAAGCAATTGACTATGCAGATGTTGGTTTAACTTATACTAACTCTGATACTCCTGAAGTGATGGTAGGTGTTTTGAAATCTGATAGAGCTATGGCAGAGATGTGCTTAGCTATTCAGAATCATCAAGAAGTGGATGGAGAGAAATATATTAAAGAAATTAGTAATACATACGAAGAGGCGAAGAAAGTTAATAATCTTTATTTCGCAAACGCGATGGCTATGACGGCAGCTGAGTTATATTTGAAAATTAATGACAGTGTTAAAGCGTTTGAGTGGGCTGAGAAATCATTTATAATATCTAAAGAAAGAGATATTAAAGTGGCTCAGCGTAAAGCATTAGAGTTTTTAGTCCTTAATAAGGAGTATGACAATAAAGAACAAGTAAGACAAATTATCGAGTTAAGTAGGGACCTGGAAGAACAGGATTACGCAACTCGTAATCGTTTTGCTCGTATAGCCTATGAAACTGAAAGAATTGAAACAGAGAATAGCCAGTTGAGAAATATGATTTCAACTATTGTTAGTATTAGTTTAGCTATTGTGCTGACATTAGTTATCGGAGTTTATGTATATAGATTAAAAAATAAAAATAAAGAAATCCGATTTATAAAAGATCAACAGGAGGCAAATGAGAGTATATATCAGTTAATCTTAGAAAGAAGTGTGATCGCTACAGAAGTAAAGAATAACGTGCGTAATAAGATAGCAAAGGATATACATGATGGAGTAGTTAATGGAATCTTTACCATTAGATTTAATCTTCAACAGCTCAAGAGTGAAAATGAAGAGATGAAAGGGATTTTAGTTAATGAGTTGCAATCATTAGAGAAACGAACCAGAGATATATCACACTCTTTAATTGATAATGAGTTGTTCGAACATAACAAATTTGTTAGTTTGATAGAAGATTTATTAGCTCTTCAAAAAAATCAATGGAATACTGAGTTTTTATTAGACTATGAAAATGCTGTTGACTTAGAAGATTTGCCTGCATTGGATAAAGTAAATACCTATTTTATTATTAGAGAAGCTATTCAGAATGTAAATAAGTATTCTCAAGCATCTATTTGTAAAGTGAGTTTCACTAAAGAAAAGAAAAATGTAGTTATTAAGATAAAAGATAATGGTGTT
>JBOFGJ010000228.1:0-1012 GCA_051649065.1 Flavobacterium sp.
ATGTATTAGGAGCTTTGATGAAAGATTTAAATCTATCTGTTGATCAATTGGTTCGACAGTATTTTGATAAGTTTTATCCTCAAAATGCCTTGTTATTAACCTCGTATTATTTGCAGTTAGAAAAGCAATATGAACAAAAGAATAAATCATATGCCTTATATGGATCAGCAAGTGAAACTTTAACTACCTATTTAGAGGAACAAACATTTATAACTTTTTACAATCAAATAAAACAAGCCATAAATACAACAACGGGAAACGAATATGTATTGCTTAAAAAACTATTTGTCGGACTCACTTTTGCACGAATGCAAATCGCTTATTTTAAAGGGTATAAGGAGAATGGAATAGGAAGGAGAGAAGGTAGTCTTATGCATTTTCTACCTGAGAATACAGATTGGATTAACACGTTGTCAGAAGGAGTTGAGCAGTATCAAATAACCCAATATAAAGAAGCAGATGGAAGTTTGAAGCAATATGTTCAAATGTGGAAAGCGATGATACAAAAGCCGGAATATGAAAACCTGCTATTAGGTACAGATATTATTATTCTTTCTAAAGTAGATGAAGGATTTGAACAGAGTACTTATTTAAACAATGGATTAACAGGTTTGCCTTTTGACTATCATATGGGATGGTATATCTGTAGTACAGATGATATAGAAGTTTCATTTGATACTTCAAAACTGCAAGGAATTAAGCAAGTAACAATCAATTTTTTGATACAAGCTAAACACTATTTTCAAGCTCCAGAATATATTACATTTTGGTTAGATGGACATTTGGTAAAAACAGTGTATAAAAACAATCTAGTAGAGAAAGAGAGTATAGCTAAAAGCTTAGTGGAAATAGACTTTACAACAAGTAAAACAATGCAAATTAAGATGGTGAAGTCTAAAACAGAGCGTGTAGCCCTTGCTTGTGATGAAATACAAATTACAAATAAAATAAAATGATGAAACAGTTTGCTTATATAATTGGAATAGGGGTGTTTATTCTTCTTTTTTCGGCT
>JBOFGJ010000229.1:0-2360 GCA_051649065.1 Flavobacterium sp.
AATTGTTGGATTAGTAGTTGATAGCGAGACTTTATTACCTCTGGCTAATGTTAAGATTATAACTGAAAATAAAAAGACATTAGCAACTACCAATGATAAGGGGTATTATGAGGTCACTGTTCATTCTACTAGTAAAGAAGGATTTAAGTTTTCGTTGAATTTGAAGAAAGAAGAGTATTTGACTTTTAGACAAAAAGATAATTGGGGAGAGGATAATGAGGAAAGCCCTGTTATGTACTTTGCTTTACAAAAGAGAAAATCATCTGCAGGAGGGAGTTTCTCTGAATTATACCTTCATAAAGGTGAGGTGACTACTGCTATAGTGGAGAATTATTTTAATGACAAAGTTAAGACTAGAAGTATCTTGAATAATAAGATAGTAAAGTTAAGAAGAAATAATAATCATGTGTTTTTTGAATTAGATGGAGGGTATTATTTAGTGAATAACTATGCGTGGATTAAGCTAAACAGTAAGGATGACAAGATCTCTATTAATCAAGACAGAATAGTCAATGCTAGTGAAGTGAATAGCTATGTGCAACGCAATAACGTACAGAATATGTCATCAATAGATTCACCAAAAGCTTCTTTTAGTATAGAGACGTTTAAGTATTATAACCAATATATAAAGGCTATCTGAGTAATCAGGTAGCTTTTTTTATTTTAAGCATATAATTATTTTTTGCCTTTTAGGGAATACTCAGTACATTTAACCCAGAATCAGCATTAGCCAAATACTACAAAACAATTCTACTTTATAGTTCTTTCATTAGCTCTAAAACCATACTATAGTATGCTTAAATCACTAATTCAGACCTATCTTGTATAATTGCTTTTCGTTTATCTGTCTATTGTTGATTCTAGGTTAAAATAAAAAAATGAAGAAGATATTAGATAAGGGAGCAAAGTTAGGGAAGCAAGGATTGAAGTCTGTAAGTATCGTATTCTCTTGTGTGATTCGTTGGATAGGTATAATGGCAGTTGGTGTTTTCTTATCTGTGTGGATATTCTTTTATTCGATGAGTAAGATTTATCAGTTGAGAAGTGGAGTAGAAGCCATTGGCTTTTGGGATAACTTTACGGCTTTCTTTAGTGATATAAACTATTCGGTAATCCTTATCTTTCTCTTACAATTAGTGATGATAATGGCGTACTTCTTTGTAGCGAATAAGTATGCTATCCAGAAGGCAGTCTCTTTATTGTGGCAAGAGCAAGGTAGTGTGTTTATCACTGACTATGTAGGTCAATTAATGGATTATCTCTACGAAAAGAAGCCTTCATTATTTGGGGATAAACCCAATAGAGAAGAGATACAACGAGAATTGATTGCACTTAATGATCACAATCACGTGGCAGGTATGCTACAACGCAAAGCAACTCATTATGTAGTCTCTAAAGCTCGTCTAGGCAACAGTTCCTCAAGTTTAGTACAGCAGTTGACGACACTTCGCTTTAATCCGATGGCATTACTTCCTGCACTTTGGGTGTTTTATGCCTTAGTAGGGGTACAGGTGCTGTTTATACTTTATATTTACTATAGATTTTAGTGGTTTATTTACTACCTTTAGTACTCTAAAAAAGAATATAAGATATGAAAATAGGTAATGATACGATAGGGATAAGCAATGGAGATAAGGTTAAACTTGTTTTGTTTTTCTTTATTATATATGTATTGATAATGCTTGGTTTTGATTGGCTTTTTGATGGAGCAATTAAAAGTTGGGAGAATTATCTTTTAAAAGGTCTGATTTACAGTTTACTACTCTCTGGATTAATGTATTATTCGATTAAGACACTGACTAAAAGAGTGGAGCTAAAGCTGCAAATTCCCTTAGCAGAAGGTGAGGAGCTACAGGCGTATGGTGTGGCTAATATGTTCTTAGGAAAAGAGGCGATAGGAGGCAAGTTAGGGATCACAGAAGATACTCTAGTATTCCACTCGCATAAGTTTAATATTCAGAAGAGTACTATTCGCATTCCTTTTGAAGATATTAAGAGTATAAAGCCGTGTAAGGTGATGTGGATATTAAGTAATGGAATAGAGGTAAGGACTGCTGCAGAGAGATGTGTATTCGTAGTGAATGATAGAAAGGCTTGGCTAGAAGTAATCAAGCAGAAAATAAAGTAATGGATGACGCCTGTAAGAATACTTACAGGCGTTATTATTTATACAGTATCGCTAAAAAAACGTAGCAAATATTGGTTTTTTAAGAGTAAAAGTACACATCAAATCCAAAAAAATACTACCTTAGCTATTAAGGTTTAATACATAGATGAATAGATTTACAGCAATAGATTTTGAGACTGCTCAACCCCAACGCAATAGTATTTGCCAAGTAGGATTAGTTGTATTTGAGGAT
>JBOFGJ010000230.1:0-2582 GCA_051649065.1 Flavobacterium sp.
CTTTCATTTAAGGTTGACAGTGATAGAATTAAAGAAAAAAATTGTTTAAAACCATCACTTCTCTGCTCCATATTAAAATATGAATATTTTTTATCAGTATCTTCAATCATTACATTGCACATTCCTCCATCAATAGATACTCTAATTTTAATCTTATGTTCTTTCCATATCTTATTAACATATTTAGTAATAGCATCACTCATACCGTCAACTAACTTATCTCGTCTAGAATGACTTTTTAATGCATTTTCAATGCAATTAGCAATTTCTTCAGTTGTTGTCTTACCATATATATTAAATATATTCTTCAGAGGTACAGATACATTGTCTGGTTCCACCATAAACTCTCGTAAATCAATAACCTCATTTATTAAATATTCCTTACTAGGCTTCCATATTATAATCTCTGGGCTTTTTAATTTGAGTATTTCTCTTAAGTAAGGCCTTAAAAAACTTTCCAAAGAGTCTCTAGATACTTCCTCATAAATTGCATCTTTTCCTAAACTAGTATTACTAACTAAATTCTTTACCTTAACTAATTCGCCTAAACTATTTTTTGACTCCCTAATTTCAAATCTATACTTTGAAACATCAAAATCTTTATATGTAAACGAAACAGCAGACAAGCTACCTCCTTCTTTATTAATATACGTATTATTCGTGATATTTTCAATTATTAATTCATTTATAATCTCTTTACATAAGCGCTTATATTTCAGAAGTTCTTTTCTTAACTCATTTATATTCTTTACACTATAAGTGATGTACATTTCTAAATATTCATCTTCTTCTTGTTCATCTAAATAACAATACTCTTCATAATCTACATCGTCAAACCCTTTATTAACAAGGCTAATTGCTTCCAAAAAAGAAGATTTACCACTTTCATTTAATCCTACTAAAACACCTGCATTTATCCCATTTACATCAATATCTTTAAACGAAAACAAGCATTCCTTAAGGCTCTTAAAATTTAAAATTCTCACCGAATCAATAATCATAACTATACATTAAAAGATTAAATTACAAAAATATTCTCATTTTGCAAATAAAAAAGGATGTTCTTTCGAACATCCTTTTTTATTAATTACTTGTGCGTTTAGGCCCTTTTGACTCAGGCCATTCTTGACGCTCTCCTTTATTATTAAGAGGAAGTACTATCTTCTCTCTAGATACTAATTCTGCTTCTTCACTAGCTTTATAAGCCATAATAGCGATTAGGATAGCATTATTCTGTACATCATCATATACGATCTTATCTGCTGTATCTCTATTCGTATGCCAAGTATAGTTACCATACCCCCAACTCAGAGAACTCATCATAAATCCAGGTATATCTTTACTCACGAATGATACGTGGTCAGAACCTCCCCCTGATGGTGAACCAGGGAAGTTTGTCTTGATTTCTTTTTTGTATTGTTCAGGCACTGCGTATAACCAATCTGTGATATACTGATACGAGTTTAAGAATCCTTGTCCTGAGATATTAGCCACACGACCTGTACCGTTATCTTGGTTAAATACTACTTGTATTTTATTGTGTAGTTCTGGATGATCAGCTACGAACGCACGAGACCCATTAAGTCCTTGCTCCTCGCTTCCCCAGTTACCAATAAGTATTGTACGCTTAGGATTAGGCAATACTGCTTTTAAGATACGAGCAGCTTCCATCATCGTGATAATACCTGTACCGTTATCAGTAGCTCCTGTACCACCATCCCAACTATCTAAGTGTGCTGATAAGATAACATACTCATCTGCCTTAGCTCCACCTTTTAATTCTGCAACTGTATTATATGTCTTAGCTGTTCCCAAGTCTTTAGATTGAGCATTTACATTAATCTTAGGAGCCTTACCATTTTCTGCTAATCTATACAGTAAACCATAATCTTCTACTGCAAGGTCAATAGTAGGTACTTTTTTAGTTTCAGCACCGAAGATTCTATTTGCTCCCATAATACCAGTCCAGTAAGACATTACTATCCCTACTGCACCAGCATCTTCTAATACTTTAGGTAATTCCTTAGCTGTATATCCAGTATTCTTGATACGAGTAGCCCAAGCTTTTTCAGCTGCAGCTTTCTCTTCTGTCATCTTAGCATATGATTCTTCTGTAGCGAAGTTTTTCCACTGATAATCTGGACGTCCTGTAGGTTGGTGCATTGAGATTAATACATATTTTCCTTTTACAGATGGCAACCAAGCTTCAAATTCTGCTTTAGTCTTAACATCTGCTAATATAACCACTTCTCCTTCTACTCCTCCTTTTTTAGAAGCAGGGCTCCATGCTAACTGTGTTCCTTCAAGTGATTTAATACGAGGTGAAGTCATCGAAATCTGTGTAGTGCCACGCTCCCATGATTTCCAAGTTCCATACTCCTCATTGCGAGCATCAAATCCCATAGACAAGTATTGATTCTTTACCCAGTTATGCGCTTGCATCATTTGTGGTGTACCGACTAATCGAGGTCCTATCACATCCATTAGTTCAAATGCGTAGTTTCTCAACTGTGAGTTAGTCGTTCCTTCTTTTACTATAGCGTCTACTATAGGATCTTGTTTTTGTGCGAAGACAAATGTAC
>JBOFGJ010000231.1:0-7274 GCA_051649065.1 Flavobacterium sp.
GTATATAGGAGAAGAAGGAAGTGCTAATCTGGATATAGATATAGGAGATAGAGATCCTCTGTTTAAAGATGCAGCTGGTATTATTGTAACAGCACAACAAGGTTCAGCATCTTTATTACAAAGAAAATTAAAACTTGGATATAATAGAGCAGGAAGATTAATTGATCAATTGGAGGCAGCAGGTATTGTAGGTCCGTTTGAAGGAAGTAAAGCACGTAGTGTGAATATACCTGACTTGATGTCCTTAGATCAATTCTTCGACAATGAAGAAAACAACAATTAATTGGAAAAGATGAAAAAGATTATTGCATTTATAGGTATTGTATTGTTCACTTTGACATCAAATGCGCAAAGTAGTCAACGAGCAAAGAACTATTTATTAGAAGTAACAAAAAAGATAAATGGCTATGAGAATATCTCGATTGACTTCTCATTTAATCAAAAGAACGATAAGAACGCTAAGCAAGACTTTGAAGGAAAGGGACATTTAGATTTGAAGAAAGACCTGTATAACTTGACTTTTATGGGAATTCAGAAGATTTATGATGGGAAGAAGATCTATACAATCTCTCCTGAAGATGAAGAAGTGACTGTCTCTAAATATGATGCGAAAGCAGTAGATGGAATATTACCATCTCAAATGCTTACGTTTTTTAATAAAGGATATGACTTTCAATGGGATATTCTCCAAAATGTAAATGGGAAGAAAATTCAATATATCAAGTTAATACCAACTGATAAGAAATCAGTTATTAAGGAGGTTTATTTAGGAATAGATTCAAGTACAAAGGATATTTATAATAAGATACAGGTTAATAAAGACGGTTCTAAATCAACATTGACGGTTAATTCTTTCAAAACAAATCAAGCAATGTCGAAAAATCACTTTACCTTTACACAGTCGTTGTACCCTAGTTATTACATCAACAATATAGATTAGAATATTTTTAAGTGAAAATACTTGACCGTTACATTTTAAAGAGTTTTATATCAACACTGCTGACAGTGTTTGCTATTTTATACTTCATATTTATCCTACAAGGAGTTTGGCTATTTATTTCAGAATTAGCAGGAAAGGATCTTGACTTAATAGTAGTCGTAAAGTTCTTATTGTTTTATTCTCCTAAGATGGTACCATTAGTGTTGCCATTATCTGTGTTATTAGCGTCTATTATGACATTTGGTAGCTTTGCAGAGAACTATGAGTTCGCTGCTATGAAAGCGTCAGGTATATCTCTTAAACGCGCTATGCGTCCACTGTCTATTTTTATATTTATACTTGCAGGTATATCTTTTTGGTTTGCTAATGATGTGATCCCTAAGGCAGAGTATAAGTTTCTAAATCTTAGAAAAGAGATTATTCAGACTAAGCCAGCTATGGCTATAGCAGCAGGGCAGTTTAATGACCTAGGCCAGGTGAATATTAAGGTAGATAATAAGACAGGAGATAAAGGTCAATATCTTGATAATGTAACGATGCACGTGAAGTCTAATTCTGGTTATGAGAATAAAACAGTGATTAGATCTGTTAATGGTGAATTAGAAACAGAAGAAAGTTCAAATATCTTAAAACTTCATCTATTTGATGGTAATTACTACGATGATGTTGCTGCTAAGAATTATGAAGAAGCAAAGAAATACCCTTTTATAAAGACTCACTTCACTAAGTATACAATGAATATTGATTTGAGTAGTTTTCAGAATGAAGGTAAAGATGAAGAGAAGATTACGAATACGTATGGAATGCTTAATATTAAAGAGCTGAACTATACAATAGACTCTTTACAAAGTGCAATGATTAAGGAGAAAGCTTCTAATGCAGATAACTTAACATTGAGATTAGGTAATCTTTTATCAGTAGATAAAATAAATAATGTAGAGAATGATTCTGTTAAAAAGGCAGAGGCAGATAAGAGAGTTGAAAAAGCAGGAAGTAATATTCTAGAAGGTTTTACATATGATAATCAAAGCCGTATATTACAGTCAGCTATTGATTATACTAACAACATTAGTTTTAATGCAGAGAGTAATGATCTTTCTATATTAAATCAAGTAAAGAAGATTAATGATCACTGGTTGGCATTATATGAGAAATTTGTAATCGCTTTCTCTTGTTTCCTAATGTTCTATATAGGAGCACCATTAGGAGCTATTATCCGCAAAGGAGGGATTGGGTTACCGATTGTATTTGCAGTAGGTATTTTTATTACATATCACTTTATCAATACCTTCGGTAAAAAGATGGCACAAGAAGATGGAATTATTCCTTTTTTAGGTGGGTGGATAGGATCACTAGCACTTACTCCTTTAGCTATATATCTAACTTATAAGGCAACTAAAGATAATGGAGATGTCAACTTCAGCTTGTCTTTAGATACATTTAAAGATTTATTCTTTACTCTAAAGGCGCGTTTTAAAGGTAATAGAGAAGAGATGAAATCAACAGAAAACAACAAAAAACAACTATAATAATGTCACATAATCACATTCAATTAAACACTATCGAGGAAGCAATCGCAGATATCAAAGCGGGAAAAGTAATCATAGTGGTAGATGATGAGGATCGTGAAAACGAAGGCGATTTTATCGCCGCTGCAGAGATGGTAACTCCTGAGATGATTAACTTTATGGCTACTCATGGAAGAGGACTTATCTGTGCTCCCCTTACAAAGGAAAGATGTCAAGAATTAGACTTGCATCCAATGGTTAATAATAATACAGTACTTCATCAAACAGCATTTACTGTTTCGATTGATTTAAAAGGACACGGATGTACTACTGGTATCTCAGTATATGATCGCGCCAAAACGATAGAGTCTTTAGTAAAAGAGGAGACTACAGGAGATGATTTAGGTCGTCCTGGTCATATTTTTCCTTTAATAGCTAAGGAAGGTGGAGTTCTTAGAAGAACTGGTCATACAGAGGCTGCAGTTGACTTAGCTAGATTAGCTGGTTTTAAACCTGCTGGAATCTTAGTTGAAATATTAAATGAAGATGGTTCTATGGCTCGTTTACCTCAGTTAATGGAGGTAGCGAAGAAGTGGGATTTGAACATTATATCTATAGAAGCTCTTGTAGCATATCGTATGAAACACGATAGCCTTATAGAGAAGAAAGAAGACTTTGAGATAGATACTAAATACGGTAGTTTCAGATTAAGAGCTTACCAACAGAACACAAACGGACAAGTACATATCGCTTTGACTAAAGGAGATTGGAATGCAGAAGAAGCAGTTCTTACTCGTATCAACTCTACAATAGGTAATAACGATATCCTTGATGCTTTAAGTGGAAAGTTGAGTATTCGTATGGAGAATACTTTTGCGAAGATTAATGAAGGTGATAAAGGAGCGATCTTATTTATCACGCAAGAAGATTACAGCGCTAGTCTTTTAAATAGACTTGCTATGTTAAAGAGCACAGGAGCAAAGTTAGATCTTGATACTCCTAAGTTATCAGGAGATGAGAAAGACTTCGGAATAGGAGCTCAAATACTTCACGATTTGAATATTTCGAAGATTAAATTGCTATCAAATTCAGCTCAAGGTAAAAGAGTAGGAATGACAGGATACGGTCTAGAGATAATAGAATATATACAGTACTAATAATTCAAATAGTACGTTATAATATAAAGGTCTTAGTAAGTTTATACTTATTAAGACCTTTTTTTTGTTATAAATATTTACTGTAGAGTAGGTTAGTTTTACTGGGTAAAAAAAGTGTGTTTTTTAGTGTGTATTTTTTTGCATTTCTAAAGGAAGTGTCTATATTTGCACTCGCAATACGGAAGTAGTGCAGACCAAAGGAGGAATGGCAGAGTGGTCGATTGCGGCAGTCTTGAAAACTGTTGACTGTAACAGGTCCGGGGGTTCGAATCCCTCTTCCTCCGCTGAAAAGCCCGATAACTATGTTATCGGGCTTTTTTTTGTACTTCCACGTTTTAATTGTTTAGTTAGGTCTAATTCATCAAATCTTCAAAAATTATATTAAATCCGGATTAAGCAATAGATATATAAACGAAAAGTAATTATACAAAATAGTCCTGTGGACTGTTTTAAATGGTTTTAGAATAAATGAAAGACATATGAAGTAGAACTACTTTGCAGTATTTGGCTGATGCTTAATCTGAGTTAAATACAATGGTAGTACTGATCTAAAGTATAAATACTACTCTTGTTCTTGTTATAAAAATTATAAGAAGAAGTGAAAGTAAAATTATTAAAACTACCTTTGCTCTATGAATAAAGCAGAAATACTTAAAAACTTAAATATTGAGGCATTAAATGAAATGCAAACTAAAGCATTAAATGCTGCTCATAAGAACCCTAATGTCATTCTTTTATCTCCTACAGGATCAGGGAAAACTCTTGCATTTTTAATGCCATTGATAGAACGTCTAGATCCTAATGTAAGAGGTGTACAGGCTGTTATTCTAGTTCCAACTAGAGAACTGGCACTACAGATAGAGACTGTGTTTAAGAAGATGGGGACAGCATTTAAGATTAATGCTTGTTATGGAGGACACGCTACTAAGACAGAATTAAAGAACTTTAGTTCGCCACCCGCAGTATTAGTAGGAACACCAGGTAGAGTTGCATTCCACGTAGAAGAATTCTCTTTTAATGCAGAGACTGTAACTAGCTATGTTATTGATGAGTTTGATAAAGCATTAGAGATGGGCTTCCAGAGTGATATGGATTATATAATTAATTCATTTGATAATATCTCATTCAGAATGCTTACTTCAGCTACTGCTTTAAAGAAGATTCCTGAGTTTACGGGTATAGTAGATCCTGAGCGTATTCATTTTTTGAATAAGGAAGAGGTTATGCCTGACCTTATTTTTAGTCAAGTTATTTCTACTTCAGAAGAAAAGTTAGAGACAGTGATTAAGTTAATAGGTAAGATCGGGAAAGATACGATTCTTATCTTTTGTAATCACCGTGATGCAGTATCTCGTATTAGTGAGACATTGACGAAGAAAGGAGTTGCAAATAGTGCTTTTCACGGAGGATTATTACAAGAAGACCGTGAGCGTGCTATCATGAAGTTTAGAAATAAAAGTGCACATATTCTTATCGCAACTGACTTAGCCGCGAGGGGACTAGATATTCCTGAGATAGGACATGTGATCCATTATCAAATCCCTGAGAAGGAAGATGCTTTTATCCATCGTAATGGACGTACAGCACGTATGAAAGCTTCAGGTAAAGCTTATGTGATGATTACGAATGATGAACTTGTTGAGTTTATTAGTCCTGATATGCCAGTGGAAGATCTTAGTGGAGTGTATAATATCGATAATAAAACTGACTTTAAGACTATCTATATCAGTGCAGGTAAGAAGGATAAGGTTAATAAAGGTGATATTGTTGGTTATTTGATCAAGACAGGTAAGTTAACGAAAGAAGATATCGGAGTGATTGATGTTAGAGATACACAAGCATTCGTTGCAGTGAAGACAAAGAAAGTAAAAGCGCTATTAACTGAGCTTGTTGATACTAGACTGAAGAATAAGAAAGTAAAAATAGAAATAGCAAAAGACTAGTTTTATAATATATTAGAAAGCCTTGGTACGTCTCTTGTATCAAGGCTTTTCTTTTGTAAATTTCATTCGATGTCGCGGTAGATTAATCTCAGCAGCTATAGGATAAGGCTTGCGATGAGTAAGACTGGCATCTTCCTTTATTCTGTTTTGTGTTGTTTGATTATCTTTATCATCATAGTGATATCGTGGATCAGTGATAAAGGGCAATCTTGCCATTTTGATGATTTGCACATTAGGGAAGTGATATTCCACTTCCACTGTTCCCAATAGTAAATAACAACCTCCACCAGCGAATGGATATTCTTCTAATGTATTTGGGAAGTGAACCGTGTCAAAATACTGCCCATTAGCATCTATCCAAGTACCGAAATACATTGTTCCTTTAGAAGTAGGGACGTGCTTACGAGCGATGAGATACCCAATCATTCTGATGGTCTTTTTGTGATGCTGCTGTAGATCTTTAACCATCACATCTCCTCTAAATTTAGTTTTAAGCAAGTCAAATGGCATACACGAAATCGCATAGCCAAGTAACTCTATTTCATCAAATGCATCTTCATATACAGAGCGTTTTAGAGTAGGGAAAGTATACTCCTGTATAGGCTCTTGTAACAAGGTTAGAGTTGGAATAATCTCTTTTTTACTTAATAATAACTTAGCTTGTATTAGTAGCTCGTTCTTTTGTTTGCCTAGTGATTGAAAGGCACCAATGAATATTAACTTTTGCAAAGTCTCCATAGTGATAGGGATGCGTTGGGTGAAATCAAACAGTGATTCATATTTGCCATTCCTATCCCTTTCTTTTAAAATAGCACTTAATAAATCGATGTTAATCCCCTCGATTAGCTTTAATCCTAAGAATAGATCTTTATCAATTAGTGTCGTTTTTAAATCACTGTAATTTATACAGGGAGGAAGTACATTGGCACCTAACATAGCTGCCTCGTGTATATACACTTCTGTGCGATAAAATCCTCCCTCGTTGTTAATCACAGCAGTGATAAACTCTAAAGGGTAATAAGTCTTGAGATATAAACTTTGATAACTCTCTATCGCATAAGAAGCAGAATGGGCTTTACAGAATGAATAACCAGCGAATGACTCTATCTGTCTGTAGATTTCCTCACTTAATGGCCTAGGGTGTCCTTTAGCATCACAGTGTTCAAAGAAGCGATTCTTAACAGCTAATAACCCTTCTTTAGAACGGCTCTTGCCACTCATTGCTCTACGTAGGATATCTCCATCCGTAGCAGGTAATCCTCCATAGTGTAATGCTATTTTTATCACATCTTCTTGATAGACCATAATACCATATGTCTCGCCTAACTGTTCTTCAAAGACAGGGTGAAAGTATTCAAAATGGGATGGATTATTATGCCTAAAAATGTACTCTTGCATCATGCCACTCTGTGCTACACCAGGGCGAATAATAGAAGATGCCGCGACAAGTATTTTGTAATTATCACAGTTTAGTCTCCTCAATAATCCTCTCATAGCAGGACTTTCAATGTAAAAGCAGCCTATTGTATTGCCAATTGCCAATTGTTTATTACAATTTGCTTCATCTTTTGACAAAGCGATATTTCGGATATCAACAACGATATTTTGGTTTTGTAAGATGAGTTCTACAGCTTCATCAATGTGTCCAATACCTCGTTGACTTAGAATATCAAATTTGTCAAAGCCTATATCTTCTGCAGTATGCATATCAAATTGCACTACTGGA
>JBOFGJ010000232.1:0-1256 GCA_051649065.1 Flavobacterium sp.
AAGTAATTTCATAGCTTTTTTTGAAAGTAAAAGTAGTTGAATTATGTTAAAATCAAAACAAAAAAATGCGGTAAGTACTGTCATTACTATACTTTTTGGAAATAAAAAAACACTGAACTCTCATTCAGTGTTTTGCAAATCCTTATTTAATTAATATCTCCACAACATTAATCCTGCTTGATATCCTGCTCCTAGTGTCCACATCAAAAAGTAGTCTCCTTCTTTTAAAGGTTTTACCTCTTTTTGATACTGGTGCAATGCCAGAAATGGACTAGACGCTCCTGAATATCCTAACTCTTTAGAATAAAAAGGAACTTTCTCCTCTGGCAATCCATAGTGTCCTTTAATTGCCTTGATATTCTTTAACGATAGTTGAGAGAATAAGAACAAGCTTATATCTGCTATCGAAAGTCCATTTTTAGCGAGAAAATCATCTATCTTGTCTAAGGCAAACTCTACGCTACCACTTCCGTCAAAGGAAGTATCCCACATGGTTAATTCCTCTGGTAAAGAGCACGAATGCCCTTGAGGTGGAAATAATACGGTATCACAAAAACTGCTATCTGTGTGGTAAAGTACATCTACTAGTCCTGATGTAGTCTGGTCTTTCTCAACTATAAAGGCAAAAGCTGAGTCTGAAAAACAAAAGGCTGTAACAGGGTTTTTACTATCTAAAATACGCGATAATTGATCAGAACAAATAACCAGTGCTTTCTTGGCTGTAGCACTACTGTTTAAGTAATGTGTGACTTGATCTAATGCCACAAAAGCTCCAATACAGTTAGCATTGATATCATAACACATAGTATCGCGCTTTCCCTTTAACGCTTGATGGATAAAGATAGAGTCACATGGTATCTGATGCTCTGGTGTACAAGTAACAAAAGCAATAATATCAATGCTATCCATAGATACACCACTCTGCTTTAAAACTCCTTTAGCCGCCTCTATTCCCATCGATACTGTTGTCTCCTTCGAATCTTTTGGAATAACAAAACGGTTATTTCTACCTAGCGCTTCTTGTATTTTTCTCATTGACACCCCTTGGCTCTCAAATTGTTCAATTACACTTTCATTGCTTTCAACATGAGTTGGGTGATAAAAATAAGTGTGTTTTAATTTCATTTTTTTTGGCTGTTTTTATGGTTAATAATAGTCGCTTATTGCGAACCTAAAATAAAAACAAATCAGCTTTTTTCAATATTAAAAAACGGACCAAAAAAGCTAAAACAAAAACTTTAACAAGTAATAATCAG
>JBOFGJ010000233.1:0-1181 GCA_051649065.1 Flavobacterium sp.
AGGCAAGTTCTTTTCGGCAGCTGCTAGCATCCACGAGTTTTTGGGATCGATCTCATAGTGCTCTTCTAATACACCACTCAAAAGTAATTTGTACATATACTCGTGTGGAAAATAGCTCTCACCAGCAGCTTCACTATCCTTCCATATTTTCTCAATATGGCTCTGTATTCTTCTGAATGCTTCTTCTTCTGGAATGCATGTATCTGTCACACGATTATACTTATTTTCTAATAAAGCCAATTCATCCTCTGGGGTCAAGTCTCGGTAATTAGGTATTCTCTTATAATGTGAATGCGCCACTAGATTCATGATATCCTCTTCTAGATTTGCTCCTGTACATGAGATAATAGCCACTTTATCCTGTCTAATCATCTCTGCTAGCGAAATACCTAATTCGGCAGTACTCATCGCACCTGCAAGAGAAATAAGCATCTTCCCTCCTTCATCTAAAAACTTTTCAAATCCCTGAGCAGCATCTACTACTGTTGCCGAATTAAAATGGCGGTAGTTATGCGCCATAAATTGAGAAATAGGACCTCTATTTTCCATTTTACTTGTATTGATTAAATTATTTATAATAAATTAGATAGCACATTATCACGCTATTTTTAGGATGCAAAGATTGGGATATAGAAAAAGTATTTTTTTATCAAATGATAAAAAAATACTTGACATTTAGTGTATATACAATTTCATTTTTTAAGTAGTTCCTTCAGAAAGACGTTTAGAAGCCTTCGGGAGTCCTTTGGAAAAACACCTCTCCGTCCGAACAAACGCTTCTTTCCTAAACAACAAACAACTAACTTACAATAACTTACATTTTTTAAAATGGAAATAAATGGAAGATATTTCCCTCTTGCTAAAATACTGTTTTAGCGATTGCTAATTTTGCAATTATAGAATTCTACCCCGTTCTTTAACATCCTACACTTTGATAGCCAAATGACTGCACTATACTTGAGGTATTGGTGCTGAAAACACCCTCCTGGGGTAAAATATCGCTGTCATACTGCACGGATTCTACACCGTGCGAGAAGAATAGCAAGGATAAAGTGATTAGATAAATCTAGAAATACTTTACTTAATTACCAGAATACCAATAAACTTATCTGAATTATATTTTGACTAACTCAATAAATTTAGGTTTATTTGTAAATCAACCGAAACCTAAATATTATGAA
>JBOFGJ010000234.1:0-1235 GCA_051649065.1 Flavobacterium sp.
TTAATTACAATTGATACAGGTTATTTACTACAGTCAGAACTTTTCTTGATCAGACAACTAGTTAACTCTACACTAGTAGAACTTGAGATAAATGGAGAATACATTCCTGTAGTATCTACTACTAAGAAAATAAAAGTCTATAGAGATAGAGAATACATTATAACTAACAAGCTAACCTTTACTTTTTCAAACTATGAAGCTAATTAGTATTTATAAAGACGGTATAGAGCTTACTTACATTAGAGATACACTATCACTTAAAGTAGATACATCGTTATTTCCAGATACTTTAAGATTTGAGAGTAATGAGTTTCCTTTTCTGATTATTAATAATGCTGTCACAGATAAACTCTTTGGTCTAAATGATATTAGTGTCGATAGTTCTCCATACTACGATGTTACTATTGTTACTTCAGAAGGTAGCATACCAGGAGAATTACAAATACTAGAGAGTTTTGGTGACTACAGAAAATGTAATGTAAGATTTGCTTCTAAGCTATTTGCAGAATCTAAAAAGAAAATTAGAGACCTAATGCCTATAGTATCTGTTACAGGCACCAATCCTCCGATACCCTATTCTGATAAGTATGAAGGTGTTCCTCCAGCTCCTACTTACTATCAGGAATATGTAGATAGTCTACGTAGAGGCACATTTCCTAATCAGTTATGGACAGCTGCACAGATAAGCTTTCCTACTAAGAATGGAGATTATCTAAAGGAAGATGATAAGTGGTATAAATACTGCAGATATTTAAATGGTCGTAATGGAGAAGGAAACTATTACCTCAATATATTAGAAGATACTCCAGAGGGAGGAGAAGTCCATAATCTGAATGTACCATCTTGGAATGTGTTTCTACTCACACCTCTTAAGATTATCTGTGACAATATTGGACTCAAGTTCCCTGAGAACTTATTAAACAATCCTTTTGCGACAGCATTAGCTTTTTACAGTAGTGAGACTAATCTCACTGAAGTAACATCAGGTAGCGATAAGAATAATATACAATTTGATAGATGGAACTGGTCGTTCATAGCGAACAATACAGATCCTAATAAACCTTCTTGGAAAAAGGAGTTTAACCTAAATATAAAAAAGGCAGGAAAGTATTCTATCAATTACAAGTTTAAGGCTTTTAACAATCGATATCGAATAGCTATAGAGTCATTTAATGGTATAGAACCTAGTAATCCAGATGAATTCTTTATAGAAGAAAAAGAATTCTATAACAGAG
>JBOFGJ010000235.1:0-11355 GCA_051649065.1 Flavobacterium sp.
CAGAGGTTCATTTCTGTTATTTCGAGTATTGTTTTATTGGATAATTCGTGAGGTATGCGTGCTGTATAGGTGCTGAATCAGACCTCCTGAGCAAACATTGTGCTGTGATACTGCAGTTATTGAGGAGATATAAGGAAGGGGAGAAAGGGAACGGGGAACAGAAAACGGGGAACGGATAATGGGGAACAGGGAACGGTAGGGGCGAATTGCAATTCGCCCGTACTCTGGTGGATTATTCTAGCAAAGAAAGGGAATTGAAGAAGTGGACTCCTCCTGGGTATATCCGAAAAGTAAACAAGAAGATTATCTAACAGGCTAAAACATCAGAAACAGAACTACAGACTGATCAAATGGATGAAAAAATCAATAATGAACCGCGCTCAATTTTAGAGTTTGACTCTATCACTGAAGAGCAAAAAGAATGAAAAAAGATGTGTACGCTATAAGATGATTATACACAACTTTATAAATATGTCGCATTTTTACAATCGTACTATATTCACAAGAAATACATTTGTTCTAATTAATAACTTATCTTTATAAATATGGAAAAATTTGTAATTGCACAGTTTTATATCAAATCTGAATACATCAATGAATTCAGAATGTTAACTAGTGAATTAATCAAACACACTAGACTAGAAGCGGGTAATCTATCGTATAATTTATATCAAGATGTAGAGGATGATACTCATTTTGTATTCAATGAGAAATTTAAGGATCAAGCTAGTTTTGATGCTCATACACAGACAGTACATTTTACTACATTTATAAATGCAGTAGGTCATACCTATGCTAAAGAACCAATTATTGAAATTATAAAATAACAATGCAATTAACACATCGTAAGCCTACAGCTAATCTATTAGCTTATATCAATAGATATTATTGGGGAAGCTCTACGACCTCATTAGAGACAATTACTATGTTTCCTCTAGTAGCTGGTACAGGTGTCGATGTATATATACATTTCGACACCTCATTTTCTGTTAATAAACAATCGTTACCAACCTCTTATATCCTCTGCCCTCGTCAGCATATGGATATTAGTACAGCAGACAGCATTGACTTTATCGCTATTCGCTTTAACCCAGATTAAGGTTGAATAATTTACCTTAACCTATAACGCTCACTATACGTTTTTTTAAAGACGGAAGATTGCTTACATTGCAGTTCATCTAGCTTTAATTGTTCTCTTAGCACTTTATAAAACTGACTAAACAAAGATTCTGCACCTAATTGTATAGGCGAATGGCGTAACATCGTTATAACATAAGTACCCTGTGTAGTTATGAATCTAAATCCTCTATTAGCTTCACGGTCAAGAGCACTGCTATCTACAAGCACATTCATCTCAAGTGATTTAATATCCTTATAGTAAATACTATATTTTCTATTGTCTGTATAAACAACCAAACTATCCGTATAGACAACTACTTCACGAAGATTAAGAGAAGGCAATATGAATTTGAAAACTACAGCAATAACGATAATAAAAAAAATAACTATCCCCACTAAAGCTATCTCATTTGACATAGTTGTATTTACAGGAGTAGGCATAACCTTTGAAACCAAAAACAAAACACAAAAAAACAAGGTTAATGAAAGCACTATGCCTATCATTATTTGCCATATACTTATTTTAAAAAACAATCCACTTCCTTTAAAACTAATACCTTCTTTCATATTCTTTATTCCTCTTTCTTAACTTATGGCTAAAATAACAACATATTTTTAAACCTAGATTACGTGATAGAAATAGAAACGAAAAGTAATTATACACATTTAGGACTGAATTAGTAAGAGCTAAGTTTAAAATAGTACAGTTTTAAAATTACTGAAGGAGCTATAAAGTAGAATCACTTTGCAGTATTTGGTTAATGCTTAATCTGGGTTAAAATAACAAACAATTAATATCATAATTCAAATAATACTCAAGCGTTTTATTTCTTTTATAGATTGAGACAATCTTCACATTTCTCACTGCTTTATGCCAGCTACTCACAATTCCTTGATCACTAAACACCACCTACTTTTTACTCGCTGTCATCTTGTCAGTTATTGAAAAAAAAGTATCTTTGTAGCTTAAAGTAAAACACCCTTAAGTATCTTATGGAAAAGGTAATTGACGAAAATAAACAAGGTACAAGCTTACAATTAGAACAAAAGCAAGACAACAAGAAGAAGCTATTCATCGAGAGCTACGGTTGTCAAATGAATTTCTCTGACAGTGAGATTGTAGCATCTATCCTATCTAACGAAGGATATAATACAACTGATAAACTAGAAGAGGCTGATTTAGTATTAGTAAATACATGTTCGATCAGAGATAAAGCAGAACAAACAGTACGTAAACGCCTTAATCAATACAACCAAATGAAGACTAAGAATCCTGGGATGAAAGTCGGAGTTCTTGGATGTATGGCAGAGCGTTTAAAAGCTAAATTCTTAGAAGAAGAAAAAATTGTGGACATGGTAGTCGGTCCCGATGCATATAAAGATCTTCCTAATTTACTGAAAGATGTAGAAGAAGGTAGAGATGCTATTAATGTAATCTTGTCTAAAGACGAGACTTATGGTGATATCTCTCCTGTGCGTCTTCAGAGTAATGGGGTAACAGCATTCGTATCTATCACTAGAGGATGTGATAATATGTGTACATTTTGTGTAGTACCATTCACTAGAGGTCGTGAGCGTAGTCGTGACCCTCAGAGTATCATCGAAGAGATTCAAGATTTAAAAGAACGCGGATTTAAAGAGGTAACTTTATTAGGTCAGAACGTAGATAGTTATGTATGGTATGGTGGAGGTCTTAAAAAAGACTTCGAGAAAGCAACTGAGATGCAAAAAGCAACAGCAGTAGACTTCGCTCAGCTATTAGACCAATGTGCTGCTATGTTCCCTAAAATGAGATTCCGTTTCTCTACATCTAATCCACAAGATATGCATATCGAAGTAATCGAGATGGTAGCGAAGCATGATAACATCTGTAAGTATATCCACCTACCAGTACAGTCTGGAAGTACACGTATCTTAAAAGAGATGAACCGCCAGCATACTAGAGAAGAATATATCGCATTAGTAGATAAGATTTATGAACTAATTCCAGATATTTCGTTATCACAAGATATCATCACTGGTTTCCCTACGGAGACAGAAGAGGATCACCAAGATACATTATCTCTTATAGAGCACGTGAGATATGACTTCGGTTATATGTTCGCTTACTCAGAGAGACCAGGCACACTAGCTGCTCGTAAACTAGAGGATGATGTACCAGAAGAAGTTAAAAAACGTCGTCTAAGTGAGATTATCAATGTACAACGTGCTATTGGTCTTGAGCGCATGGAACGCTTCTTAGGTCTTACAGTAGAGGTGTTAATAGAGAAAACATCTAAGCGTAATGAAGAAGAATGGTCTGGGCGTAACTCTCAGAATACTACTGTTATTTTCCCTAAAGAGAATTATAAAGTAGGTGACTTCGTCATGGTAGAAATCACTGACTGTACATCTGCTACACTTATCGGTAAGCCTGTAGGATACTCTTCTATGCAAGAGTAAATAGCAATATTTAAAATATAGAAATGGAAAACCTTCAAGTTATAAAACAACGCTTCGAGATTATCGGTAATGACGTGAAACTAAATCGCGCATTAGAGAAAGCTATACAGGTAGCTCCTACTGATATATCAGTATTAGTCACTGGAGAGAGTGGTGTAGGTAAAGAAAGTATTCCTAAAATCATACATTCACTATCACATCGCAAACACGGTAAGTTTATCGCTGTTAACTGTGGTGCTATCCCAGAAGGGACGATAGATAGTGAACTATTTGGACACGAAAAAGGAGCTTTTACGGGTGCTATAGGTACCCGTGAAGGTTACTTCGAAGAAGCTGACGGAGGGACTATCTTCTTAGATGAAGTAGGTGAACTACCACTAACTACACAAGTAAGATTATTGCGTGTATTAGAAAACGGAGAGTTTATTAAAGTTGGTTCTTCTAAAGTTCAGAAAACAGATATCCGCATCATCGCAGCTACTAATGTTAATATGGTAAATGCGATTAACAAAGGTAAGTTTAGAGAAGATTTATACTACAGGCTAAGTACAGTAGAGATACTATTACCACCTCTTAGAGAACGTGGTGAAGACATCCACTTACTATTTAGAAAGTTTGCTTCTGACTTTTCACATAAATATAAAATGCCACCGATCAAGTTAGAGCCAGATGCAGCATCTTATCTTATGCGATATAGTTGGTATGGTAATATCCGTCAACTGCGAAATGTCGCTGAGCAAATATCTGTATTAGAAACAAACAGAGAAATATCGCTATCTATATTACAAGGTTATTTGCCTAATCACGATAGACAACTACCATCTGTGATAAACACACCTAAGTCTGATTCGGATTTTAGCACTGAACGAGAGATACTCTACAAAGTGTTGTTTGATATGAAAAGTGATCTAACAGATCTAAAGAAACTGACATTGGAACTATTGCAACATGACAAAGGTACTGTGTCAGAATCTAACAAGACTTTGATTCAAAAAATATATGGTACGAAGAAAACTGAATTACCAGAGTTAATGACTCCACCAACAGCTGATCTTGATATTATCCAAATGGAAAGCCATTTATCTACAACTAATAACCTCATGTTCCATGATACAGTAGATGATGATGAAGATACTTCTACATATCTGGAAGCAGAAACAGTAGATGATGAACCGTTGAATCTAGAGAATCAAGAAATCAAGCTTATTAAGAGAGCACTAGAAAGACACAGTGGCAAGCGTAAAGCGGCCGCTAAAGAATTAAATATATCAGAGAGAACACTGTATAGAAAGATAAAACAATACGACTTATAGTTATGAGAATCAAACATTTATTTGCATTACTATTTATAGCACTATTTTTTAATAGCTGTAAATATTATAACTTTACAGGAACAGGTAAAATCGATGCAGACTCTTTTCAGGTTAATTCATTTCAAAACAATGCTCCATTAGTAGAGCCAGGTATTGAAAGAACGTTTACTACTAGTCTACAAGATTTGATTCAAAACCAAACTAGTTTAAGTCTTACGAATACAGATGCAGATTTAATCTACGAAGGAGAGATAGTAGAGTACCGTATTAGCCCAATGACAGCTACAGCTGACCAAAGAGCTGCTCAAAACAGATTATATGTAGCTGTAAACGTAAGGTTCTTTAATAAGAAAAAACCTGATGAAGACTTCGAGAAGAGATTTTCATTTTACTATGACTACGATGCGAATACACAATTAATGGGAGCTAGTCTTAATACAGCTATTGAGACTATTTATGAACGCATCACACAAGATGTATTCAATGAATCTCTTGCTAAATGGTAATTATTTAAAAACAAATCAACTTGACTCTAAACGAATTAGACATATTGCTTCGTCAACCTCATCTTATAAAAGGAGATGAGAGTACTCAGTTAAAGGCTATTATAGACCAGTATCCGTACTTTCAGTCTGTGAGAAGTCTTTATCTAAAAAGCTTATATGCAAACAAAAGTTATGTCTATAACCAAGAGTTAAAGACTACTGCTGCACATACATTAGATAGAGATATTCTGTTTGATTTTATTATCTCACCAGACTTTATTACTTATCAACCTTTACAGATTAAGACTGAAGAAATAGTAGTCTCTAAAGAAGTAGCATTAGAAGAAACAATTACTACAGAAACTCAGATAACTACTAATCAGGATATACCATTAGAACCGTCAAGTTTCACACATTTACAAGAAGATAACTTAGTCATAGAAGAATCTAATACGATAGACAACACTATAGTAGAAAAGGTTATTATAGACGAACCTATAATAGTAGAAAAAGAAGTATTAGTAGAAGAAAAAGAAGTACTAGTAGAAGAAATAGAGCTAGAAGAAGAACCTAAAAAAGAAACTCCTGAGCCCAAACTAACTTCAACTGCTATCAAAAGTCTTTTACAATCTATAACAATACACGAGAATCAACAGTTATATCCGCCTATTAAAGAAGAAGTACCTGATACTCTTACAGCTACAAATCAAGACAATACAACTACTTCTATAAGTGAAGATACGCAACAGACAAAGTCCGAAATAACCTTGCTAGAAGAGAAACTAGAGATAGGGGCTCCTTTAAACTTCGATGATAAAGAGAAAATGTCTTTCGCTGAGTGGTTACAATTATCTAAGATTAAGCCCATAGACAGAGAAAATGATTCTATTTTAACAGAATCTGAGCAAAATGCAGATATTGAAAAACAAAAAAAAATAGAATTAATAGATAAATTTATAGAAACAAATCCAAAGATAGTTCCTAATAAGAAACCTACTGTAATCCCAGCAAACATCGACACTTCGGTGCAAGAAAATAGCAGTTTAATGACCGAAACTTTAGCTAAAATTTACTTGGAACAAAAGAAATATCAGAAAGCGATACAAGCATATGAAATATTAATTTTGAAATATCCAGAAAAAAGTAGTTTCTTTGCAGACCAAATATCAGATATAAAAGCGTTACAACAACATAATAGTTAATCACCATGAACACATTTACAATATTTTTAATCTTAATCGCAATTGTATGTTTTTTACTTATCGTAGTAATTATGGTACAGAATCCTAAAGGTGGAGGTTTAGACTCATCTTTCGGTGGATCTACAGTAGCTGGAGGGGTTAAAAACACAAATGATTTCTTAGATAAAAGTACTTGGACATTAGGTGCAGCATTAATCGTATTAATTCTATTATCATCTACTAGTTTCAATGGTGGAGCTGCAGGAGATTCTAAATTATTAGATCCAAACGCAGTACCAGTTCAACCATTACCAACAGAAGCACCTGCAAAACAAGATGCTCCTGTGACACCAGCTGAGACAACAACTCCAGCTCAAGAAACTCAAAATCAAGCTGAATAAGTTTAGCTTTAACAAATACACGAAATGCCGGCTGTCAAGCTGGCATTTTTTTTTGTCTATATTGTCACTTTTTTGCTTTGGCACACTTTATGACAATTCATTATCTATAATAATTAAAAATAACAATTCAATTTCATAAACTATAAAACTATGGCAGTAAATATTAAACCACTTGCAGATAGAGTTCTTATTGAACCATTACCAGCTGAAACTAAAACTGCTTCAGGTCTATTCATTCCTGATACAGCAAAAGAGAAACCACAAAGAGGAACTGTAGTAGCTGTAGGAAATGGTACTAAAGATCACGACATGACTGTAAAAGTAGGAGATACTGTATTATATGGTAAATATGCAGGTACTGACTTAAAATTAGACAGTACAGATTACTTAATCATGAGAGAAGACGATATTCTTGCAATCGTTTAACTTAGAATCAGTGTTAGCCAAATACTAAAAGCAATTCTACTTCATAGCTCTTTCATTAGCTCTTAAACCATACTACAGTATGCTTAAATCGTTAATTCAGATCTATCTTGTATAATTACTTTTTGTTAATATGGCAACCACATATTCTAAGTTTAAAAATTGAATCCTTAACAACTAAATCCAAAAGAAGAAAATGGCAAAAGATATTAAATTCGACATTGAAGCACGCGAAGGTTTAAAACGCGGTGTTGACGCTTTAGCAAATGCAGTTAAAGTAACATTAGGACCTAAAGGTAGAAACGTAATTATCGGTAAATCATTCGGTGCTCCTACTGTAACTAAAGATGGTGTATCAGTAGCTAAAGAAGTTGAGTTAGAGAATACATTAGAGAACATGGGAGCTCAGATGGTGAAAGAAGTAGCTTCTAAAACAAATGACTTAGCTGGTGACGGTACTACTACTGCTACTGTATTAGCTCAAGCTATCGTAAAAGAAGGACTTAAAAACGTAGCTGCTGGTGCTAATCCAATGGATTTAAAACGCGGTATAGATAAAGCAGTAGAAATCATCGTAGAAGACTTGAGAAAACAATCTCAAGAAGTAGGTGGCTCTATGGATAAGATTAAACAAATCGCTTCTATCTCTGCTAATAATGATGATTTCATCGGTGAGTTGATCGCTCAAGCATTCGAGAAAGTAGGTAAAGAAGGAGTAATCACTGTAGAAGAGGCTAAAGGAACTGAGACTTACGTTGACGTAGTAGAAGGAATGCAATTTGACAGAGGATATTTATCTCCTTACTTTGTAACTAACTCTGAGAAGATGGAAGTTGAATTAGACACTCCATACATCTTATTATATGACAAGAAAGTTTCTTCATTAAAAGAGCTTTTACCTGTATTAGAGCCAATCGCTCAGTCTGGTAAACCTCTATTAATCATCGCTGAAGACGTTGATGGAGAAGCATTATCTACATTAGTAGTGAACAAATTAAGAGGAGCGTTAAAAATCGCTGCTGTTAAAGCTCCAGGTTTTGGTGATAGAAGAAAAGCTATGTTAGAAGATATCGCTATCCTTACAGGTGGTGTAGTTATCTCTGAAGAGCAAGGATATACATTAGAGAATACTACATTAGATATGTTAGGTACTTGTAAGAGAGTTAACATTGATAAAGACAACACTACTATCGTAAGTGGTGATGGTGATGTAGATATGATCAAAAATAGAATCAACCAAATTAAAGCGCAAATGGAAACTACTACTTCTGACTATGACAGAGAGAAGTTACAAGAGCGTTTAGCTAAGTTAGCTGGTGGTGTAGCTGTATTATACGTAGGTGCTCCTTCTGAAGTAGAAATGAAAGAGAAAAAAGACCGCGTAGATGATGCACTTCACGCTACAAGAGCTGCTGTAGAAGAAGGTATCGTAGCTGGTGGAGGTGTTGCTTTATTAAGAGCTAAAAATGCGCTAGTAGACATCAAAGCTGATAATGCTGATGAGGAGACTGGTATCACTATCATCGCTAAAGCTGTAGAATCTCCTCTAAGAACTATCGTAGAGAATGCAGGTCTAGAAGGTTCTGTTGTAGTAGCTAAAGTATTAGAAGGTACTGCAAACTTCGGATACAACGCTAAATCAAATGAGTATGTAGATATGCTTCAAGCAGGGGTTATTGATCCTAAGAAAGTAACAAGAGTTGCATTAGAGAATGCTGCTTCTGTAGCTGGTATGATCTTAATCACTGAGTGTGCATTAGTAGACATTAAAGATGATAGCGCTGCTATGCCTATGGGTGGTGGTATGCCAGGTATGATGTAATACCAAATCTTTATTTCAATATTAAAAGGGGCTGTCATTTAGATAGCCCCTTTCTTTTTACCTTATTCGTACAAAAAAGGCTTAGAGCATAAACTCTAAGCCTTTTAATATAGCTTTATATCTATTTAGAAGTGATTTCTTTTAGATCAGCGATAGTTGCAATAGGGTCAGCTGCACTGAATACAAAGTTACCTGCCACTAACGCATCTACTCCTGCATCTACAAGGGCTTTAGCATTCTTATTATTCACTCCACCATCTATCTCTATCATTACATTAGCACCCTTAGAGGTAATCATAGCTTTTAACTTGCGTACTTTATCATACGTATTCTCAATAAAGCTTTGGCCACCAAAACCAGGGTTAACACTCATGATAAGTACTAAATCTAAATCCTGAATAATGTCTTCTAATACACTTACTGGAGTATGAGGATTAAGTGCTACACCCGCTTTCATTCCTTCTGCTTTAATCGCCTGAACTGTACGGTGCAGATGTGTACATGCCTCATAATGCACAGTAAGGATATCCGCTCCTAGGTCTTTAAACGTTTTGATATAACGATCAGGATCTACTATCATTAAATGCACATCAAGTGTCTTCTTAGCATGTTTATTAATCGCTGCTAATACTGGCATACCAAAAGAAATATTTGGTACGAATACTCCATCCATAATATCAATATGGAACCAATCTGCTTGGCTATTATTCACCATTTCGATATCTCTCTGAAGATTAGCGAAGTCCGCTGCTAATACTGAAGGTGCTATAATCGTGTTTTTCATATAATTGAGTTGTGTTTGTACAAAGATAATCCAAAATAAGCGATAGTCAAATGCTATAAGCTAATTCTACTTCATAGCTTTTTCATTAACTCCATAACCATACTATAGTATGCTTTACTCTCTAATTCAGACCTATTTTGTATAATTGATAGACATAATGTGCAAAATTACATACCATTATTGTTAGATTTAAAAAATCCCAATAGAGGGTGCTATTGGGATATTATGTAAACTATAAAGACTCTTGTCTTATTACTTGTGCTTCAAATAATTCAGAAAAATACTTGATAATCTTCTCTCGTACTTCATCCTCATCTACATACTCTACTCCAAGCTCCACATTAAGAGAAGTAACTCCTTTGCCTCGTATTCCACAAGGGATAATATTATCAAAGTAACCTAGATCTGAATTTACATTAAAAGCAAAACCATGCATAGTCACCCATCTAGAAGCTCTAACTCCCATCGCACAGATCTTACGTGCGAATGGAGTTCCTGCACCTAGCCATACCCCAGTTTCTCCTTCACTTCTACTAGATTCTACACCATAATCTTGTAGAACTAAAATAATGGTTTCCTCTAAAAGACGCAAATACTTATGTATATCTGTAAAGAAATTTTCTAAGTCTATGATAGGATATCCTACTACTTGTCCAGGCCCGTGATAAGTGATATCTCCTCCTCTATTAATCTTATAGAAGGTAGCCCCTTTTGCTTTTAATTGTTCATCATTTAGAAGCATATTATGTACATCACCGCTTTTACCTAATGTATAGACATGAGGGTGCTCCACAAATAAAAAGTAATTATCTGTAGCATCTGTTCGTTCTTCTCTTCTATTTCTGATCTTAACATCAAGAATAGATTGAAATATTTGTTCTTGGTAGTCCCAAGTATCTTTATAATCTTTCTCGCCTAAATCGATAAGCTTTACTTGTTTGTTCATTGTGATGTTGGTTATTTGTTATATTTAGGATTGTTAAGGATTACTAATGCAGCAATCACCCCAGGTACCCATCCACATAACGTTAAGATAAAAACAATCAATATAGATCCACAGCCCTTATCTAATACAGCTAAAGGCGGCAAAATAATAGATAAAAGTACACGTCCTAAACTCATAAGTAAATATTTTATTTGATACAAATTTCGACATTTTTTCGTTGAACTCTCCTATTATACAGTTAAAATGATAGTGCGTATTCACTTTTAAGACAAAGTATTGCAAATTAAGTCGTTTTATCAGAAATAGTAATTGTCGCATTTTCAAAGATTAACTATATTTGCCTTTTAAATTAATTTACAGTTATTATGCAACTTTCAGAACAAGAAATCATCAGAAGAGAAAAACTGAGCAAGTTACAAGAGCTTGGTGTGAATCCTTA
>JBOFGJ010000236.1:0-20081 GCA_051649065.1 Flavobacterium sp.
ATAATAGATAACAATCAGTTCAATTGTAATTATGCCTCAATAAGTAAATAACTTATTGAGGTTTTTTTATAGACTTATTTGAAGTTTGTCGTTATAAACGTAGCATGGCATATGTTTTGTTATAAGCTTGTTGTGATTAGACTAGTTTTTTATTGATAAAAAAGTAGTTATAGTCTTGTTTTAACCCAGAATCAGCGATAGACAGATAAACGAAAAGCAATTATACCAGATAGGTCTGAATTAGGTGATTTCAGCATACTATAATATGGTTATAGTGCTAATGAAAGAACTATAAAGTAGAATTACTTTGTAATATTTGGTTAATGTTGATTCTGAGTTTAAAGGTAATCTAGGAGTTAGTGATAAAAATTGATAAAATTTAGTGTTAGTTTATACTAAAAAAGTTTAAATTTATTGATAATCTTAGGTAAGATATAATTTTTATATTTGCAAGTATATAAATAGAAGGTATGTTAACGAAGCAATTAGATTTTAAGAATTATCTTTCAGTTATAGGAGGAGTTTTATTCTGTTTTAGTATGTCTAGTTCAGTGTATGCTCAAGAAGGTATGACCTTCACTGAGGCGTATAATAAGATGTATCAGGATAATAGTCTTATTAAAGCAGTAGAAAAACAAGAAGAGATACATCATTATGAATGGGAAGCAATGAAAGGGTTGCGTTACCCATCAGTTCGTGCTTTTGGAGGAGGATTATATGTTGGGCGATCACTAGGTGTAGATTTGAATGGATTGAAAAATGGGATAGGTGATTTTGTTCACTTGCCTAATCCTGATATATTAGGCAACTGGTCTATGTCGTTTAATAAGCGAGATATGGCATTTGGAGGATTTATGGCGACATGGCCTTTATATACAGGAGGGAAGATCAATGCAGCAATAAAAGCGCATGAGATTCAAAGCAAAATAGGAGAAAAGGATCTTGAGAAGACAAAGAATAAGTTGATTACTGAGTTAGCTCAGCGTTATTATTCTGTAAAGTTAGCAGAAGAAGCAGTTATAGTGCGTAAAGCAGTGCTAGAGGGTATGAATAAGCACTTACACGATGCAACAAAGTTAGAGGAGCATGGTATAATCGCTGCTGTAGAGAAGATGAGTGCAGATGTAGCAGTATCAGAAGCAAATAGACAATTAGATGGTGCTCTAAAAGATGCACAGTTAGCTAGATTAGCTCTTGCGAATACATTAGAAATGGATGTTGTGACTGCTAATTTAGGCAGTGATTTCTTTTCTATTTCACAGTTAGAAAATGTAGACTTTTTTCAAGAGTCTGCTTTGGACAACTATCCGGATTTGCAGAAATTAGTATTGCAAAAAGAATTAGCTGATCAAGGAGTTAAAGTAAAGCAGTCTGCTAATTATCCAACAGTATTCGGATTCGGTCAAACTATTTTAGCTCATAACAATCCTATTTTAGTAGGAGAGAAAGACAATAAACCTTGGGTAGTAGGGGTAGGAATTACTTATACATTATTTGAAGGGTTTAAGAATAGAAATGAAATTAGAGCGGCTAAAGCAACTAGAGAAAGTGTAGAATTATTCGAGGCGAAGGCTAAGAGTGATGTGAAAATGCTAGTAGCAAAGTTGTATCAAGATATACAAAAACAAGAGGATCAGATAAAGAATCTTAACGTACAAGAGAAGTTGGCAGTAGAGTATCTTCGCGTTCGAAACAAGGCTTTCTCAGAAGGTTTTGCTACTTCTACAGAAGTAGTAGATGCAGAGATGAATCTGTCAGGAGTAAGACTGATGAAGCTACAGGCTAATTACAATTATGCAGTAGGAGTAGCATCGTTATTCGAAGTAGCAGGATTAAGTCATGATTTTTTACAATACACAAACTAATATAAGCTTTAAGAAATGAAGAATAAAGTTGTAAGTGCAATAGTTGCAATCGTAATAGTACTTTTGATTTTAGTAATCTCACTATGGTATATGAGTGCTCCTACAGAGACTTATTTACAAGGTCAGGTAGATGCTACACAGATTAATGTAGCTTCAAAAATACCTGGACGTGTAGAGGATATTTTAGTAAAAGAGGGACAACAGGTTAAAGCTGGTGATTTATTATTAAAAATAAGTACTCCTGAGATAGATGCTAAGTTATTACAAGCAGAGTCTGCTAGAAAGGCAGCTCAAGCTATGGATGACAAAGCGAATAAAGGAGCTAGAGGTGAAGAGATATCTGCTACATATAATATGTGGCAACAAGCAAAAGCTGGAGCTGAATTAGCAGAAAAAACGTATAAGCGTGTAGATAATTTATTTAATGAAAAGGTAGTTCCTGCTCAAAAAAGAGATGAAGCTTATACGCAATACAAAGCTTCTCAAGAAGTAGAGAAAGCAGCTTATGCTAAGTATCAAATGGTACAAAAAGGTGCTCGTGTAGAAGATAAAGCAGCTGCACTAGCGATGGTAGGACAAGCGCAAGGAGCAGTTAATGAGGTATTATCCCTAAAAGGAGAAGGAGATGTTAAAGCTCCTCAAAATGGAGAAGTGCTTAGTATTATGCCTAATAAAGGAGAGATTATTAACTCTGGTTATCCAGTAGTTAATCTAGTAGATTTGTCAGATGTATGGGTTTATTTTAATATTAAAGAAGATCTAATGCCAAAGTTTAAGATGAATGGTAAGTTTATGGCTAGATTTCCTGCTTTAGGAGAAGAATTAGTAGAATTAGAAGTGAAGTATATCGCTGCTCAAGGAGATTATGCAACGTGGACTGCAACTAAGACTAAAGGAGATTTTGATATGAAGACATTTCAGATTAAAGCTTATCCTACTAAGAAGGTAGAGGGACTTAGACCAGGTATGAGTGCATTAGTATTAGAAAGTAGTTTGAAATAGATGTTTTAATGACGAAAAAAGGTTTTTTATCTATATTTAAAGATGAATGTATTCGGATATTCTCTTCACCTAGGCTATTAGTCTTAATGATAGGGGTGCCTGTGATGTTATTCTATTTTTACTTTTCCTTATTGAGTAAAGGTGTTTCGAGAGATTTGCCAGTTACACTATTGGATCTAGACAAAAGTAAGTTGTCTCGTCAGCTAGGACGCATGATAGACGCTACTGCGAGTATGGATATAGCGTATGAAGTAGCTGATGAATTAGAAGGTCAGAAGACTATCCGTAGAGGAGATTCTTATGCGTTAATTATAATTCCTAAAGACTTTCAGAAGAATATACAGAAGAGCATCTATACCAATGTAGTATGTTACTATAATGGACAGTATCTATTACCTGCTGGTTTAATCCAAAGAGACTTTCAGCTGACAGCTGGTAGTTTTGCAGCAGGAGCAAAGATAATGAGTCTAGAGCAGAGTGGGTTAATGGCTGATCAAGCAGTTGCTACAGTAGTACCAACAGGTACTAATAGCCACGTGTTATATAATCCATATACAAGTTACGGCTATTATCTAAATGTAGCTTTTATGCCGATGTCTTTTCAGATTATTATTATGGTAATCTCTATTTATGCATTTGGTTCAGTGCTTAAGTATAATCGAGGTAAAGAATTATTAGAGCGAAGCAATGATAAGATATTTGTCGCTATTATAGCGCGAATATTACCATATACTTTAGTATTCTGCTTACTAGGGTTATTAATGAATTCACTGTTGTATTATAAGATTGGGGTTCCTTTTAGAGGAAATTTCTTTGTGTTGAATTTATTCTTTTGTTCGTTCGTGGTTGTATGTCAAAGTATGGCTTTCTTTATGGCAACTCTATTGTCGAGTTTGCGTACTGCTTTAACGATTGGAGGGTCTTATGCAGCATTAGCATTCTCTTTTGCTGGATATACATTTCCACCAGAAGGGATGAGCGCATTCACTCGAGGGCTTAATTATATATTTCCTTTCCATTCGTATATGCGATTTACAGTAGATTATGCGATTCGCGGTATTCAATATAATACTATTCAACAGAATTATGTAATAACAATGGCAGTGTTCGTATGTTTAGGAGCACTATGCATTCCTGTCTATTACAAAAAATTGAAGAAAGGAGGATATAATGTTGAGAGGGTTGATAAATAATTGCGCTTTAATATTAGAGGCTTGTAAACGTGAATTTAAGCTTATATTCTCGGACTCAGCTGTAGTGATGTCTTATATGTTATCTGTGATGTTAGTTGGTTTTTTCTATTCTTACGTGTATTCACATGAGACATTTGATGATCTGCCAGTTGCGATTGTAGATAATGATCAAGCAAAGCTAGGACAGCAAGTGGGGAGAATGATAGATGCAACTCATCAGATAAAAGTGGTCTATAGAACTACTGATTTTGATGCTGCAAAAGAGATATATGATGAAGGAAAAGTAAGAGGAATTATTATGATTCCAAAAGACTTTACTAAAGATATGCAAAAAGGTGAAGTACCTGCTATATCAGTGTATGCTGATGCTTCGTATATGCTGTATTATAAACAGACATTAGGAGCTGTGATGGTGTCGATGGGGACATTTAATGCCCAAGTAGAGGTAAACAAAGCCATGGCTAAGAGTACTCCTATGGCTCAGGCCGTAGCTACAAGACGACCATTTAATGTTACTGCAGTACCATTATATAATATTAATGTAGGATATGCTACATTCTTAATGCCTGTTGTATTCATTATAGCGTTACAGACATTACAGTTAACGGCTATGGGAATAATGGGAGGGACATTGCGTGAAGGTGGAAGGTTTGCGCAAGTATTCGCTTATGCAGAGAAAAGAAGATTTAGTAATGTCTTTTTGACTTTCGGTAGAGGATTAGCATATTTAGTCATCTCAATGATACTGTTATTAGTAGAGATATTAATAGTGATGCATGTTTATAATCTGCCTCAGAGAGGAAAATTAATAGAGATAATAGTATTCTTAATACCTGTTATATTATCCATTACTTTCTTAGGAATGGGATTAGTAAACTTCTTTAAACGCAGAGAAGATGCTATTATGAGTATTACTGTATTTTCTATCCCAGCATTGATGATAAGTGGAACTTCTTGGCCAACTATCGCTTTTCCAGCTTGGTTGGAAACAGTATCTGTCTTGGCTCCAAGTACATTAGGTGTGAAGGGATTTGTATCATTAACACAGTTCGGAGCGTCATTGTCTGAAATTAATGATGTATTTATTAAAATGTGGGGGCTTTGTCTTTTTTATTTTATATTTGCAGTCTCGACAAACAGAAGATTTAGAAGAGAAAACAAATAATTCAATATAGCTTTATTATTAGAGCAAGAAAAAAGCAGAAGTATCACACTTCTGCTTTTTTTGTTAGTATTGTCCTGATATTGCTTTTTAATGTTTTAGATGAGGGTATTGCTCTTTTAGTTTATCTTGAAAGCGTATTCCCATTACTCTACATTTACCTAATATATCTTTTATATTAGTAGTAGAGTCAGATAAAGGTATTCCTTGTGTGCCTTTAGAAACTCGGTCAAAGAATATAATTTCTGTTGTTTTACCATTGTTATCTAAGATAAGCTTTTTGCTAGCTTTATTTCCTATTGTAGAATATACTCTAGTAGTCTTGTCAACAGCACTTAGGTCTATTATTTTAGCTTTCTGTAATTGACTTCTAGTCATTGTGAAAAAATCTGTAAGTTCTCCTTCTTCAAAAAGGATGTAATGTAGATCTTCACCTATCAATACTAAATATGCAGCATTAGCAGCCTGTGTGTAAGTAGCTCTAACACCAATTAAGCTATAACCAATCACCTTCAACCCCGTTAATAATGTACTCTTCGTTTTAGACGTTAAGTCTGTAATGTAGGCGCATTCAGTGAAGGCATCTATTTCTTGATTAGTAAAGCGTTGTGCTAACGGGTTAAACATTCGTTGAAGCAATTCATCTTGAAATTCTTGACTCTGTGCTATCATACTAGGAGCTTCATATTCTTTAGCTACTTGTTTATTCTTTTTTTGAAGCATAAACATGTACACATAGCTACCTCCAAATACTAGTACAATAACAGCAATTAATAATGGATTCATAATATTAATGTTTTATAATTTTAGTGTTTATTCTCTAGTAGTTTAATTAAATTACCTAGATACTAATAAATGTTAAAATTAGTTATAAAAATTAATATTTATACTTATTGTTTTAAAATTAGTAATATTTGTATTTATTTTTAATTCTTTATAGATAATTTGTATATACCTGATTTGTTCTCATCATTATCAGGATCTTCACATAGTAAAAATTCTAAGTTGTTACCTTCTTGGCTATATAATGTTATACCTTCGAATTTGTGTGTGTTACTAATTGTTAGTGTTTTCTCTAGTTTAAGTTTCGAAGTGTTTATTCTACCTAGTATAGTCCCTTTTATTTCTCCATCTGCATAAGTTGATTTACCATCTTCTGCAGCGGCAAGAAAGTATATTTTATCCTCTACTTTTATGGCATCAGTAAAGCTTGTTTGTACTTTATTAAGTTTTGGTAGTTTGATAGGAGTATAGGTGATTTGAAAATCATTTAAGATGTTGTTTCCCTTCACCACGAATATTCCATTAGCTCCTTTAGGACCATTACCTCTATTAAAGAAATACCATAAGTCGTTATCAAAGATTACTCCCTCTATATTAAAGTCCTCATCACTTAGATTAGCAAAGCTCTTCATAGAATCATAAAGAATATCAAGTTCATTCTCTGATAGCACTTCATTAGTCAATCTATTTACTTCTACTAATTTTATACGGTTGGGTTTAGACCCTGAACCAAAAATATAATAGTTCACGCCATCTGTTGTAATTGATTCGTAATCAGGTTTGGCTGCTTTATAGATATTCTCTTCACTTAAGTTATCACTAGATAATGAAGTTTTGTATAAATGTTGTTGTTCTAAGTTATAGTGATAAAAGTAAGTAGAATTGTCAGAGATAATATGTACCTGATTATCTTCATATACCAGACCTGAGGCAGCACCTATACCTAGTAGATGAAAAAGTAATTCTAAGGCAATTTGTTTCATGAGATAAATGTTTGTTTTAAAATAAAGTAGTAATTTAAGCTTTTAATTGTGATAATATGAATTTAGAAGAAAAATATAAAGTAGGCAATAATAAAGTGAAATTAGACGAACTTTCTACAGTTCCTGATTTAAACTTTTCTATGACTAAAGCTTTTCGAAAAGTAGATAAGCTAAGTCGTAATTTGGGTAAGTTTCAAGATATCATGTATGCGCATAATCGCTATAGTGTACTAATCTGTATTCAGGGTATGGATACTGCAGGAAAGGATAGTTTAATACGTGAAGTTTTTAAATCATTTAATGCTAGGGGTGTTGTTGTACAGAGTTTTAAAAAACCAACTTCGTATGAATTAGAGCATGACTATTTATGGAGGCATTATGTGAATTTGCCAGAGAGAGGAAAGTTCACTGTGTTTAACCGCAGTCATTATGAGAATGTACTAATCTCGCGTGTGCATTCGCAAGTGGTAATGAATGAGATGATACCTGGCATAGAGAAACCAACAGATATAACAGAAGATTTCTGGGATAAACGCTATGAGGAAATTAATAACTTCGAACAGCATATCGCTAATAACGGGGTTATTGTATTGAAGTTCTTTTTGCACTTGAGTAAAAAAGAACAGAAAAAGAGAATATTACGTCGACTTGAAAAGGAAAAACACAATTGGAAGTTCGAACCAAGTGATGTAAAAGAAAGAGAGTATTGGGATGATTATCAAAAGTATTATGAAGAAGCGATTAATAGAACGTCTACTGATCAGTGTCCTTGGTATGTGATACCAGCAGATGATAAGGCATACTGTAGATTTACTTTTGCTAAGATATTAGAAGAAGTCTTTAGTAAATATGATGATATCAAGTTACCCAAACTAGCTCCTGAGATTAAGAAAGATTTAGATATGTATATCGAGACATTAAAGAATGAAGAGTAAGTATATATGACTGTTTCCCCACTAGTTACTGTATTGATTTGATTATTATAGAGATAAGTTTATAAAGTAAATAACTATGGATACATTGAATAAGATATTTGTTTTGACTACAATATTGATTGTATTAACAGTAGGTGGATGCAAGGATATAGTTAAAGATAATAATAGTGAGTTAGAGACTAATGTTGAAACTATTACAGAGGAGAACGATGAGATGGTCTTTGAACAGTATGTAGAAGACAATAGTGAGGACTCATTTGTTCTCTCACCTGATCATGAAGTAAATTCGATTAAAGTTGATTTTGATGGAGATGGAAAAGAGGAGTTATTCGAAATATTCAAAGGAGGAGGATATGAGAATTATGCTATAATAGTTACTTGGGGCAATGGAGAGAAACATATAATAGGCTCTGTGGATGGAGCAACACATTATGAACTCATTCCACAATGGGAAATTCTATGGATGCAAAGAATATCTGTTGTAGAGCAAGGAATAGCTTTGTTTGATTATACAGATAATGAAGGTAATTATAGAAATGAAGAAGATATTCCAGAAAGTGAAAAAGTTATTTTAAATAACGATGGATTATCGATAGGTGTAGGCGATTCTTGTGGTAGTGGTATATTATATTGGGAAGATGGGCAATATAAATGGTTCCAAACAAGTTAAAGTAATAAGGCCAATTCTACTGCTAGAATTGGCCTTATCGTTCAGTTATGCGTTATTTCTTTTTGCTGTTCTTTTTTAAAGAAAATCCATAGGCTACACGGACAGCAAGTTGGTCTGTATTATAATCATTAAAGTTTTCATAGCGAAGACTTACATCCACGTAGCGATTAGCATACCCTATAGCTGGTGACCATATAAAAGTATTCCCCATACCTTTATGTGTACCTATACCAGCTCCTAGCTCTCCCATCGCATAGATATTCTTGTTTAAGAATTGTTTAAAACCTGCTTTAACAGGTACTAAACCTAAGTCTCCATTATCATCAAAGAGATGAGTATAACCAGAGGTAAGTGTAAATGATGTTTTTTGGCTTACATCATATTGTATTCTTGCGTCAATACCTGCTGCTGCATTATATTCAGAGTTTAATGGTAGACCACCATTTAATCCGAAACCAACTCTAAATCCTTTTGGATAATAGGGCTTGTCTTTTTTTTGTGCTGTTACAGGTAATGCCGCTAATGTAGCAATAACAATAGAAGCTAAAGCTATTTTCTTAGTGAGCTTGAACATAAGTTTTGTGTTTTTATTTGTTGTTTGTACTAAATACACTGCAATAAACTTGCCGTTTGAGAATTTGTTTCTGTTGATTCGCATAATAAGGGAAGCTAGTTTAATCTACACTCAGTATATTTGCACAAAATTGAATAAATGAATTTATCAGTATATTATAAAGAATTCGGATATAACATACGATTAGCATACCCTATTATATTAGCGATGTTAGGCCACACAGTTGTGGGGGTAATTGACAATATATTAGTAGGTAAAATAGGAGCAACAGAATTAGCAGCAGCTTCATTAGCCAATAGCTTTGTCTTTATAGGTATTTCTTTAGGAGTCGGATTTTCAACAGCATTAACACCTCTAGTGGCACATAGTGATGCTGCAAAAGATGTTAATGAAGGCCGTTCTGTATTTGTCAATGGGTTGTTTTTATGTACCACTGTCGGATTAATCTTGTTTGCTCTAATCTATTTTTGCAAACCACTATTAATTTATATGGGACAACCAGAAGAGGTAGTTACACTAGCTAGACCATTCTTAGATATAGTCGCATTATCCTTAATTCCATTGATAATGTATCAAGCGTATAAGCAGTTTGCAGATGGTAAGTCAAAGACTAAAAATGCAATGTATGCTACCTTAATTACTAATATAACAAACCTTGTATTGAGTTATTCGTTGATACATGGTGTGTGGTTATTCCCCAAAATGGGGATGTTAGGTGCTGCCTATGGTACACTTATTGCACGTATTGTTATGTTGATATATATGCACTTCGCCTTACATAAACAGGATATATTTAAGCCTTTTATGAGTGATATTAAGTTTAGCGAGATAAAGAAAGCTATGGTGACTAGGATTACTAAGATCGGTATTCCATCAGGAATGATGAGTTTCTTTGAAGTTGCTTTATTCGTTGGGGCTGTATGGTTATCAGGAATGATTGGGACAGAAGCTCAGGCGGCAAATCAAATAGCATTGAGTATGTCATCTATGACATTTATGTTTGCTAGTGGATTAAGTGTAGCAGCGATGATTAGAGTTGGAAATCAGAGAGGGTTAAAAGATTATGTGCAGTTAAGGGTAGTAGCTCGTTCTATTATTTTGATGGCAGTATTAATCTATACCGTTTTTGCTCTTCTCTTTGTTTTATTTCACAATTATATTCCAATGTTGTTTTTAGATAATAAAAACATCGAAAGTGCTGTAATGAATCAAGAAGTGATTAAATTAGCAGGCAAATTACTATTAGTAGCAGCTGTATTCCAAATATCAGATTGTATTCAAGTAGTTACATTAGGTGCATTAAGAGGTCTTCAAGATGTAAATATGCCAATGATTATTACGTTTATATCGTATTGGATTGTAGGTTTCCCTGTGTCGATATATTTAGGACTATACACTAGTGTAGGGGCAGCAGGAATATGGATAGGACTATTAGCAGGATTGACAATGGCAGCAGTATGTCTTTATTGGCGTTTTCATAAGCTGTCAAACAAATTAATAAATAATAATTAGAAATAATATGGAATTACCAAAGTTCGTACTAGCAGATAATACAGAATATCCAGAGGATATCTTTATTATACATTTAGACTTTCCTAGATTTATCATCAATTTAAATACTGATGAGGTAGAATTCTTAGAAACGATAGAAGAGTCTGAAGAAGAGGAGATAGAAGTAGAAATGGAAGGACTAATCGTTAAAGCAGGAGCGTTTTACGAAAGAGAAATGGAGCGCTATGTAGACGATGAAGAATTAGACGAAGAAGACTAATATTCTTATTTTAGACTTGCTGGTTCTATATTATTGATTAGAACCGTCTGATTTGAAATATAGATCCAATATTTTATGAGCAGCTGCAAAAGGTGATAATTCACTATTTTGCACTGCTTTTTTGTTTTCTACTAGCATTGCTTTTACTTCAGGATGGTTATAGAAACTCAGTAATATATTCTCATTGATTGTTTCCATCATCCAATATTGATTCTGTTCTTTACGATGAGAATCAAAATATCCATTGCCTTTTGTTAGTTCAATGTATTGTGTAATGATATTCCATATTTCTTGGATACCAGTATTCTCTATTGCACTACAGGTACTTACTTTAGGGCTCCAGTCTGATGGTTTTCTTGGAAACAAATGTAGGGCTCTGTTATAATCTAGTTTAGCCATGTGTGCTTTTTTGACATTCTCACCATCCGCTTTGTTAATGATTACAGCATCTGCCATTTCCATTATTCCTCTTTTGATTCCTTGTAGCTCATCACCTGCACCCGCTAGGCCTAATAGCAGGAAGAAGTCAACCATGCTCTGTACAGCAGTCTCACTTTGACCAACACCTACTGTCTCTACCAAGATAGTATCAAAACCACAGGCTTCACATAAGATAATACTCTCTCTCGTTTTTCTAGCTACACCTCCTAGACTATCTCCTGATGCCGATGGACGTATAAAAGCATTCTCTACACGTACTAATTCTTCCATACGTGTTTTATCACCTAGAATACTTCCTTTTGTGATACTACTACTAGGATCTATAGCTAATACTGCTACTTTCTTTCCTAGTTTAGTAAGTAGAAGCCCAAAAGCTTCTATAAAGGTACTTTTTCCTACTCCAGGTACTCCAGTGATACCTATGCGGATAGATTTATTAGCATAAGGTAGACATCCTTGTACTATTTCTTCAGCTTGGGCATGATGTTCAAGATTTAAACTCTCTATCAGGGTAATACCTTGACTTAGTGCTACTTTATCATTGTTTATTATTCTTTTGATAATTTCAGCCGTCGATATTTTTTGTCTGCGTCTTTCTTGAAACTTAGCAATAGCACTTCTATCCGTAGTATTAGGTTGCTCTACACCTTGATTTTCAGTTAACGCTGATTTATTGTGATTATGCTGTGACATTTTCTAGAATCTAAATAGTTGGTAACAATGATAAAAGGTAAATGTACTAAAAATAGGCATATTTCGAAATTTATTTGAAAGGTTAGGAGAGTATGCAGTGTAGCACTTATATTTGGGCTTAACGAAAAATAACCTAATGAATAGTAAATTACTTTATCCTAAAAAAATAGTAAACAAGATAAATGAGCAAACATTAAATCATAAAACTGTCTATCCAATACTGTTAGCGATAAGTTTTGGACATTTATGTAATGATTTGTTACAAGCGATAGTACCTGCTATTTATCCAATGTTAAAGACGAATTATAATTTAAGTTTTGCACAGATTGGTATTATTACATTCTGTTTTCAGATTTCATCTTCTTTGTTACAACCTTTAGTAGGAACTTATACTGATAAGCATCCTAAACCTTATTCTCAAATGATAGGAATGCTATGCTCTATGTTAGGAGTTATTCTTTTGAGTTATGCTCCAAGTTATGCGATGGTACTCTGTGCAGTAGTATTAATAGGTGTCGGATCATCTATCTTTCATCCAGAATCATCTAGAGTATCTTATGTCGCATCAGGAGGTAAACGCAGTTTGGCTCAGTCTATTTTTCAAATAGGAGGAAATACAGGAACGGCATTAGCGCCATTATTAGTTGCGTGGATTGTATTGCCAAAAGGACAACAATATTTACTTTGGTTTGTAGTAGTGTCTATTATCGCTCAGTTTGTATATGCCTTTATCGGTGGATGGTATAAAGATGTTTTAAAACATCAAGCTAATAAAATGAAAAAGGTTATCCGCATACCTGAGCTATCTAAGTTAAGAGTGTGGACGTCTATCTTTGTTCTGCTATTATTGATTTTTTCTAAGTACTTCTATGTCGCTAGTATTTCTAGTTATTTCCAATTTTATACAATGGAGAAGTTTGGACTAAGTGAAGTACAGGCGCAAGTATATTTGTTCTATTTCTTATTAGCTGTTGCTGCAGGAACATTGATAGGAGGCTTCTTTGGTGACAAACTTGGTCGTAAGTATATTATCTGGTTTTCTGTGTTAGGAGTGGCTCCGTTCACATTAATGTTGCCGTATGCTTCTTTAGAATGGACTGGAATACTAATCGTTATCATAGGATTAATCTTATCCTCTGCATTTCCATCTATTTTAGTATATGCACAAGAGTTGTTACCTCGTAAGATAGGCATGGTATCTGGTTTATTCTATGGTTTTGCCTTCGGTATGGGGGGATTAGGCTCTGCTGTATTAGGCTGGTGGGCAGACCGCACTTCTATTGAGAATATCTATGTGATCTGTGCTTATCTACCATTAATCGGTATTATAGCTGCTTTCTTACCTAATATGAAGAAAGTTAAGTTTAGAGAAGAAGAGTAAAAGTTAAACATAAACAAACAAAGGGCGTAAGTATAGATTTACGCCCTTTGTTATATATTGTTTTATTAGAGTAGTTTTCCTGATAAGAACATTGCTGCAATCGAGAAGTAGATAATCAATCCAGAAACGTCTACCAAAGTGGCTACAAATGGTGCTGATGCTGTAGCAGGGTCCATACCGAACTTTCTCAAGACAAATGGGATTAATGATCCAGATAAGGTTCCCCATAATACAATTAATAGAAGTGATACAGAGACGCTTAATCCTACATATACCCAGTGCTCACCGTAGTCATATATATTGGCTTCTTGCCAGATAAAGATTCGTATAAAACCGATAACACCCAGAATACTTCCGAGCATTACCCCTGAAGCTAATTCTTTGCGCATTACATACCACCAATCGCTTATTTTTAATTCACCTAGTGCCATTGCACGGATGATAAGTGATGCCGCTTGTGATCCTGAGTTACCACCACTTGAGATAATTAATGGAACAAATAGCGCTAGTACTACTGCTTTTTCTATTTCTCCTTCGAAGTGTCCCATCGCAGAAGCAGTAAGCATTTCTCCTAAGAATAGGATAATTAACCAACCTGCTCTTTTACGAACTAATTCGAATAAAGGTGTCTGAGTATATGATAAGTCTAACTCTTCCATCCCCCCAAACTTTTGGATATCTTCAGTATCTCTATCTTTAATCGCATCTAAGATATCATCGAAGGTCACAATACCTACTAATACACCACTTTCGGTGATAATAGGCAATGCAGAACGGTCATACTTCTCGAATATATCAAAGGCATCTTCTGTCTTAGTAGTACTCGTGATAGATGCAAAGGTATTGTCTATTAAATCAGAAATCAGTGTATTCTCATTAGCTAATACAAGTTCTCCTAACTTTAAGTCATCGATTAATCTATTGTGATCATCAACTACATAGATATAATTTAAGGTTTCTGCTTTCTTACCATATACTTTTATATGATCTAAAACTTGTCTAACTGTTTTGTTAGCTTTGGTTTGGATATATAAAGGTGTCATTAGTCTAGCAATACTATCTTCTTTGTATCCTATTAAGTTAAGAGCTATTTGTTTCTCTTTATCGTTAAGTAGGTTGATGGAATATTTGATTAGCTCATCAGGGAAGTCCTCTAAAAGCTCTGTACGGTCATCAGGTTCAAGGTTGTTTAGTACATCAGCATAGTCTTCTTGAGTCATGCTACGTACTATTTCTTCTTGAATATTAATGTCTAAGAAGGAGAATACTTCAACTTTTAAGTCAGGTGAAAGCTTTAGAAACGCAAGGTTTCTTTCAGTTTTTTTCATCTCTGTAATAGCTTCAGCAATATCCGCTGGGTGCATATCTTTAAAAGTCATAGATCGAAGTTTATTAAGGTGTTAGTACATTATTTTCTTAAAAACAGAGCAAAGGTAATCTTTACTTGGTGTACTTTAAAATTTCTAATGATTTTTTAATAAAATAAGAGCCTGTTTAAAATTTGTATATGAATTTTAAACAGGCTCTACACTTCTATTGATATTTTATGTATTTAGGTTATTGATTATCTATAGCATTATCTATAGTTTGTGAGTCTAAGCTTTTCTTGGCTTTGGCTCCCATATCTTTTAGTTTTTGTACAGAGGTAATTAAATTTCCTTTTCCTTCACTTAGTTTATTAAAGGCACTGTCGTACTCGCTTCTTGTCTCATCTATTCTTTTACCAACTTTTTGTAAGTCGGTTACTAAACCAACGAACTTGTCATATAATAATCCTGCTTGACGCGCTATTTCATAAGCATTCTCTTGTTGCTTGCGCTGACTCCACATTGATTCTATAGTACGTAGTGTAGCTAATAGGGTAGAAGGGGTAACAATCACAATGTTTTTTTCGAATGCTTTTGTATACAAGGTGTTGTCAGTATTAATAGCTATAGAAAAAGCAGTCTCAATAGGAATGAATAACAGTACAAAGTCAGGACTAGTACCTTTATATAGTTCGAAGTAATTCTTCTCAGATAGTCCTTCGATATGTCTTTTTAGAGAGTATAAATGCTCTTGTAAGTAACGGTTTTGTTCTTCTGTATCAACAGTATTGATATATTGTTCATAAGCGACTAAGGATACTTTTGAGTCAACTACCATATGTCTGTTATCAGGTAGATGAATGACTACATCAGGTTGTAATCTATTACCTGCATCAGAAGTATAACTTTGTTGTGTTTCGTATTCACGCCCTTTCTCTAGACCAGATTTTTCTAGTACACTTTCTAAGATCATCTCACCCCAATTCCCTTGCATTTTATTGTCTCCTTTTAGAGCCTTGGTAAGGTTAAGTGTTTCTTGGCTCATCTTTTGGTTTAGCTGTTGCAACCCGAATATCTGTTGACGTAACGATGCGTGATGGTCAATACTTTCTTTATGTGTCTGTTCTACTTTTTGTTCGAAGTGCACTATCTTCTCTTGTAGAGGGGTTAGGAGAGTCTCTAAGCTAGCTTTGTTCTGCTTAGTGAACTTATCGCTCTTTTCTTCTAGTATTCGATTAGCAAGGTTCTCAAACTCTTTTGTGAACTTCTCTTGTAGATTAGCTGTTTCTTGTTGTTGTGTATCTAGTTTCTCTTGAAGATTAGTATATTCAGTATCGCGTATAGATATACGTGCGATTAGTTCTTGATTATCGAGTCTGATAATCTCTAGATTTTCTTCTATAGTTTTCTTTTCAGTCTTTAATTGTTCTATTTGCTTGCTTTTATAGTCATTATCTGCTTCTAGTCTTATCATATCACTAGATGAGGTGGTTTCTTTCTTACCAGATTTACCAATAAAAAAAGCAAGGATAATTAAGATAGCTAATAGTGCAATTAATAGTTCTTGAGACATAATTTGTTTACTAAAGTTTAATAATCAAAAGTACTAAATATTGTGTGTATTAAGAGTGTTTGGATTGCTATGGTTTATAGCAAAAGGCGTTTGTTTTTTGTAAGTTGTTTTTTTATAGTAGTATAAGTAATAAGTTGTTTTTTTTTATTAATTTAGTAATAGTGATTAATTAATATTTACAGCCTATGAAAAATATTTTATGTTTAGTTATGTTGATGTTTGCTTTTACTTTCTCTTTTGCACAGGATAAAGAAGAAGTAACAGTTGCTGAGAATACTAGAGTTAATAGTAAAAAGAAGAGAGACTTAAGTGATAAGCTCACTCAAATGGATGGATACATTGCTTGTAGCTTTACTAAACTTGATGAAGAAAAGGCTATAGCTGATGGGAGTGTTTTTATGAGTCCCGATGCCATGAAAAGCCTTAAGATGTTTGTAATGAAAGATAGGAATGTATTACTTAATTCTATTTTTATAATTTCTGCTTATGACTCTATAGAATTTGGAGAGTACGAAGTTTGCGCTGGAGGAATTTACTATAAGTATTATAATAGTAGAGTAGATAAAAGAGAAGGATACTCTAGAAATAAATAAAAAAAGCCCACTTTGATCAAGTGGGCTTTTTAATATTATCTACTTAAGTACATTTTTCTACGAGAATAGATTTCATAGAATTGATCGTCTCTTAAGTTCTCGATAAACAAGATGCTTTCTCCTGTAGATTTCATTTCAGGTCCTAATGCTTTATTTACATTTTTGAACTTGTTGAAAGAGAATACAGGTGTTTTGATAGCGTATCCGTTTAACTGTGGATTAAATTCAAAGTCAGTTACCTTGTTGTGACCTAACATAACTTTCGTAGCGTAGTTTACATAAGGCTCTCCATACGCTTTAGCTATGAAAGGAACTGTTCTTGACGCTCTAGGGGTCGCTTCGATGATATAAACGATATCATCTTTTATAGCAAACTGAATGTTGATTAAACCAACTGTTTTTAAAGCGACAGCAATTTTTCTTGTGTGGTCTTTAATTTGGTTTAAAACAAATTCACCTAAGTTAAATGGAGGTAACATAGCGTGGCTATCACCAGAGTGAACTCCACATGGCTCTATATGCTCCATAATACCGATGATGTGTACATTCTCTCCATCACAGATAGCATCAGCTTCAGCTTCTATAGCTCCTGCTAGATAGTGGTCAAGTAATAATGAGTTACCAGGAATAGAGTTTAGTAATTCGATCACGTGATCTTCTAATTCCTTTTTATTGATAACAATCTTCATTCCTTGTCCTCCTAATACATAAGAAGGTCTCACTAATAGAGGGAAGTCTAATTCGTCTGCTAATTTGTTTGCTTGTTCTGCTGTTTTAGCAACACCAAACTGAGGGAATGGGATGTCTAATTGCTCTAATAATTCAGAGAAACGACCTCTATCTTCTGCTAAGTCTAATGCATCAAAGCTAGTACCTAATATCTTGATACCATTTTTCTCTAGTTTTTCAGCTAGTTTAAGAGCTGTTTGACCACCTAACTGTACGATTACACCTTCTGGTTTCTCGTGTCTGATGATGTCATAGATATGCTCCCAGAATACAGGTTCGAAATATAATTTATTCGCTGTATCAAAGTCAGTAGATACTGTCTCTGGGTTACAGTTAATCATTATCGTTTCGTATCCACACTCTTCTGCAGCTAATACTCCGTGTACACAAGAGTAGTCAAACTCAATCCCTTGACCGATACGGTTAGGTCCTGACCCTAATACCACTACTTTTTTCTTATCAGTTACGATACTTTCGTTAGAAACATAACGCGTTCCATCAGGTCTCTGAATTTCAGCTTCGAAAGTAGAGTAGTAGTAAGGTGTTTTAGCTGGAAACTCAGCTGCACAAGTATCTACTAATTTAAACACACGGTTGATATTCATATCATCACGTAGTGTGTGAACTTTACTTTCCACAGTGTTTAACATGTGAGCAATTTGTCTATCTGCAAAACCTTTTTGTTTTGCTTCAAGCATTAAATCTTTAGGTAAAGTCTCTAGCGTATATTTAGAAATCTCTTTTTCTAGGGTATATAGTTCTTCATATTGTTTTAAGAACCACATATCTATTTTAGTGATTTCGTGTATTCTACTTAATGGAATACCATGTTGAATTGCATCGTAGATTACGAAAACTCTATCCCAACTAGCGTGAGTAAGTTTATCGATAATCTGATCGTAATTTGTGTATCCTTTACCATCAGCTCCTAAACCATTGCGTTTAATCTCTAATGATTGTGTTGCTTTGTGTAATGCTTCTTGGAACGAACGTCCGATACCCATTACTTCTCCTACTGATTTCATTTGAAGACCTAATGTTCTATCAGCTCCTTCAAACTTATCAAAGTTCCAACGAGGTATTTTTACGATTACATAATCTAAAGTCGGTTCGAATAAAGCAGAAGTAGATTTAGTAATTTGGTTTTGTAACTCATCTAATGTATATCCTAATGCAAGTTTAGTTGCAATCTTAGCGATAGGGTAACCTGTAGCTTTAGATGCTAATGCAGAAGAGCGAGATACACGTGGGTTAATCTCAATAGCTACGATATCTTCTTTTTCGTCTGGTGATACAGCGAACTGTACGTTACATCCTCCAGCGAAGTTACCGATACTACGCATCATCTTGATTGATAGGTCTCGCATTCTTTGGAATGTTCTATCAGATAATGTCATAGCAGGTGCTACTGTAATACTATCTCCAGTATGGATACCCATAGGGTCCATATTTTCGATTGTACAGATGATTACTACGTTATCGTTTTTGTCACGTAATAATTCTAATTCATACTCTTTCCATCCAAGTAAAGCTTTATCTATTAAAACTTCGTGGATAGGAGAAGCTTCTAAACCATTAGTTAATAATTCATCAAAGTCCTCTGCTTTATGAACGAAAGCAGCTCCAGTACCTCCTAAGGTAAATGAAGGACGAATAACTAATGGGAAACCGAATTCTTGTGCAATTTCTTTTCCTTCTAAGAATGAAGTAGCTGTTTTCGCAGGTGCTGCAGGTACATCTATCTTCTCTAAAAGTTGTTTGAACTGTTCACGATCTTCAGTGATGTTAATAGCGTTGATGTCAACACCAATTAAGCGTACCCCAAAGTCTGCCCATATACCTTTCTCATCACATTCTAAACATAAGTTTAGTGCTGTTTGACCTCCCATAGTAGGTAGAACAGCGTCAATCTCAGGATGAGCTACTAAGATCTCAATAATAGATCTTGCAGTCAATGGTTTTAAGTAAATATGATCTGCCATTGAAGGGTCAGTCATAATTGTAGCAGGGTTAGAGTTAATTAAGATAACTTTAATTCCTTCCTCTCTTAAAGATCTTGCTGATTGTGAACCAGAGTAATCGAATTCACAAGCCTGTCCGATAATGATTGGTCCTGAACCAATGATTAATACAGTTTTGATTGAATTGTCTTTAGGCATTTTAATTGTGTTGTTATGTTAAATACTTCGTTGTGAATGAAGTAAGTTTAGTGTTGTTGTGTGTGATAGATGCTGTTTTTTACGACATAGTATAAAAAAAGGCGTTACAAATAATAGTAACACCTTTAGCTATGTTTGACTCAAACATTATTTTTTATGTCTTGTTTCACAAGAAACAGTCAATTTATGTCTTCCTTTAGCTCTTCTAGCAGCTAATACTTTTCTACCGTTAGGAGTAGACATTCTATCCATGAAACCATGTTTGTT
>JBOFGJ010000237.1:0-1208 GCA_051649065.1 Flavobacterium sp.
TTTAGATAAAATATCAAGCTCAGTATGTTTGCCGACATGCTGAGTTTTTTTATTCTATCCCTTTGATAAAATTAACTCTTCATATGTTCTAATTATTATAACAAAGATAATAAGACCTTTTGCGAAGATAAAAATATAACCTCTTAATATTCAAACAACTTATCAAACATCTGTTGATAACTATTATCAAAATTTAATTTGCTTTTATAGTTTATTTACTAGTCTTTTGCACCCCGTTATTTTATTTCTATTACAAATATAGAAACTACCTATGCAGAATCACTGCATTCGTAATTTGATTGCATATTTTTTATTCTACTCTTGATCTTTTCTACCAAAACAGGAGGAGATTTAACTTCAACTTGATCCCCTAAACTTAAAATAACAGCTTCTAATTCATAATTTAACTTCACTTGAAGTCTTATTACATTAGCCACTTTATCTACCTTCTGAGAGCCATGTAATGGCTTCGTTTGTATATAAGGCAACAACTTCGTATTCCTCACCTGTAGCACCACCTCTTCTACTTCTTGATTTTCATATTGAGAAACACCTATAATATCCTCAAAATATTCCTCGTAATCAAAGTCTACATATTGATAAGATGCTTTCCTGTTATCGTTAATCTCTTTTATACGGTCTAATGCAAGGTTCTGAATCTTATCTGCATTGTGGTTGTAACCAAACAAAAACCAACGATTGTTATACTGTTTTAAATAATGAGGTGATATCAACTCAGCTCGAGCTGTATCATACTGAAAAGGATGATAAGTAATCTCTAAAACCTTATAGGAAAGAATAGCTTGATACAATGCATCAAAATAAGAAAGTCCCTCTAAGTACATATTCTCTTCAAAAGAAACCACCTTATTAGCCTGTCTATTCATATCAAATCCTTCTCCCAACTTAACCAACGCTGTACTTGCCCATTCCAATCCTGGCAGTCCTTCTATACCCGACAATAGATGAAGAGCATCTAATATTTGCTTTTTCTGTGTGGTAGATAACTCTGAATTACGAATAGAATAATGCTCATCCGCATATCTATAATACACAGGTTTACCCTCGTAATAACGTTGAATAGGAGCATTATACCCCTCTTCTCTTTTCATAAACTTAATATCATCTCTAATCTGACGTTCACTGCATCCATTTGTATGACCATATTCTCTTTCCATAGCCTTCTCACAGGCCTGAACCAAATCCTT
>JBOFGJ010000238.1:0-1066 GCA_051649065.1 Flavobacterium sp.
GACGTTTATACAGAAAACAAAAGTGGTATAGCGCTATACCAAAAGTTAGGCTTTAAAGAAGTGGGTGTAATTCCAGACTTTATTAAGGATAATGATAGATACTATGATAATATGAAGATGTGGTTGTCGTTGAGGTAAAGGAGGGTTACTTTTCTAACCACTTATTCATCTGTTGTATCATAGATTGATAATCTACACAGTCATAAGTTCTATATTCATTCCAATCTTCTAACTCATCATCTATAGCATAATACTTTCCTTCATCATAAACCCCTGAAATAACTTGTCGTGCTATAAGCTCTTTGGCAAACTGCCTATCTACTATACCAGGTAAACCTCTAGTACAAGTAAATTCATAAAAAGGTTGATAAAAGATTAAGCCATCTATTACATCCTCATAATATACGTTATGCTGGTCTCCATAGGGGTAATCAAATGGAGTTTTACCAAAAGGAGTACCTTTTATTGTAAAGCCAACTGCTTTATTCTTTGTTAATTCAAAAGCTGCGTCCCATTTACCATCATTTGATAATTCTAGTTTATATCCCTTTCCCCATTCAATTCCTATCTGTTCTGACGAAGCATAATTATACCAGTTAAGAGCTACTGTTTTAACTCGTTCTTTAAACTCATCTCTTAAATAAGCTCCTACTGTCTTTATTTGTGAAGAAGCAATCAGTCTATCTATTTTCTCTGCGTGTGGTCTATTTTGTATGTACAAGGCCTTCTTTTTCCCATTTTTAGGAAGCTGTGAATGATATTGATTAATAAAATTCGAGGCCATTATACTATCTCTCACATTTAATTTTTCTAAGTTATTCTTTTCAAAAGATTGATATTGCTCTCTAGTCATACCTTTCCAATCAAAAGAACAATCTGTAAAACCTATAGTTAATTTATGATCTTGATCCAATTCCTTGTTGATAGCATAAATACCACGAAGATAATTAATCATATTATACTTGTCCCATAAAGCATTATAATCAAGCTCGCGATATAATTTTACTAATTCATTATCGAACTCATTATGGGTTTTAAATTCTCTTTTTAATACTCTATTTCCCCA
>JBOFGJ010000239.1:0-2000 GCA_051649065.1 Flavobacterium sp.
TTATATAGAAGAGAGTGATAAGGCTCTAAGTGAGTTATATCAACTATATGGAGTTACACCTGTTAAGAAGCGGATTACACATGATGGAGTTTCTAAAATAGAAGTGAATGGAACTGTTTGGGAGGAGCAGTATGAGGAACTATGGGAGTTATTAGTTCCGTCTAAAGGTAGTGCTAAGACGGTACAAGGAGAAGTTGTCCGTATCGCAGGTAAAGTGAGAGATGAGATCTATAGAAATGGTGGTGGTAACTGGGATGCAAGTTTTAAAAAGATGTTAGATGCTTATCTAGCCTATCTTTCTACAGAAGTCCCACTTAGTGAACGCGACTTAGCTAGTATAACGCCAATGGTAGCAGGGATAAGAAAGTATGGTCATGGAGAATCACGTGAACTTAATTACCTATGTGAATTAGCAAATAAATGGGTACTTAAGAACTCAATACCTATAGCATTAGGAGAAGTGAAATATAAGAGGTAAACAAAAAAAGAGAACCTAGGTTCTCTTTTTTTGTGTCTTGATTATTTCGACTTTTTCTTATCACCAGTTTGAGAGCAACAAGCTCCTTTGTTATCTTGTTTTTTTGTAATGACAAGCTTTCTTACTAGCTAAATACTACAACGGAATTCTTCTTAATTAGCTCTAAAAACATACTATGCATCTGTCATAAACTCAAAGTTATTTTGCATAATTTCTCATCGTTTATATGTCTATCTCATATTCCAGGTTAGATTTTTATTAGAAAATAGAATGATATGATGTTTGTTGATAATTTGTGTGATAATTAATAAGGTAATATTAAATACTTTTCTTATTAATGTAGTTTTTTTGTTAAAATACTGATGATTGTTCTTTTTATTTTGTTTTTTTAAAGATTAAGTGTAAAACTTTTTAATGATGTTTTATTTCGTGTAATTTTTGTTAAATTTGTTTTCAATGTTTGTTTTTTAACATAATTATAAAATATTGCTATGAGAATATTATTATTTACTTTTTTATTAATAAGTACGTCTGTATTCAGTCAAGTGAGTATAGGGGTTAAATTACCTAATAAAAATGCAGATTTAACATTAGGGTCAGAGAATAAGGGGATGCTTCCTAATAGGGTGCAATTACAAGATGTATTATCTGCGGCTCCTCTAAAACAGGAAAACATGGATGTAGGTACATTAGTGTATAACACTACTGTAGACCCAACTAAGAACCTAGTAGAGGGATACTATTTTTGGCACTCTAGTAACGGCTGGTCTCGTTTATACATTAAGTATGTTCCTACGCGAGATATGAACTTCCTTGCGTTTAAGAAAACAACTAAGGAATATCTCTTACCAGATTACGATATTAAGGTACCAATAGACGAGTTAAATTATGTATATAAGGCTGAAGAGAATGGTATGCTTTTTTTAGATCTAAGTATATATAGTACTATGGCAGGAGGATCTGTAGTTATTGCGGGTAATACCTATCTTTTCACTAATATAGTAGATGAAACAGGAAATGAGGTGTTTAACGGTGTTACTACAATGTCTCCTTTTGTTGCTACAGTAAATGAACCAGGCAAAATAACTGTAGGGATTTCTAACTTTTCTATCCCTGTAGTGAAAGGAAAAACATATAATATAAGTCATATAGGCGAAGAGTATTGGGCTGGGAATGATTACAAAGTTGCAAAACCTACGATAGGCACACTTAGTATTGGAGGTAAAAAAGTATATTCATCTATGAAGGTTACTTTCTTATCAGAATTAAGTTTATAATATAAAAAGAGAATTGATATGAGATTGTATAAATATATATTGTTTTATTGTTTTATGAGTGTTTCTCTCTTTGCACAGCAGGGTATAAACACTACTTTACCTAACCCTAATGCGGAGTTAACTTTAAACTCTACAGATAAAGGGATGTTGCTTAATCGAGTGAAACTAGTTAGTTTGAATTCGCCTAAACCGTTATCAGATACTAGTCTAGATGTAGGTGTAACGGTGTATAATACTACTGTGAC
>JBOFGJ010000240.1:0-2511 GCA_051649065.1 Flavobacterium sp.
GAGGGAGAAAGCTATCTATGCTCTCAGTCTAGAATAGTATTAGATAAAAAAGAAGAGATCGGTTTAAAACAGATTCCTAAATTAACCCGCCGTGAGAAAGAGATCTTAGTAGAAGCTGCCACTGGATTAACTACAAATCAGATAGCCGAAAAGCTATTTATTAGTCATCATACGGTAGAGAGCCACCGCAAAAACTTAATCGAGAAGTTTCAGACTTCTAATTTGAGTACAGCTATTAAGATGGCTATAGAATATAATCTGATACAAAAGTAATTTAGACACTCATAATCTGTGCTAACTTATGCGAATAAGTAATTATACTTCCTATTTCTTTTATTAGTTCTATTTTGTATAATTACTTTTCGTTTATCTATCTATCACGATTCTGCGTTAAAAAATAAGAGCCAAATTCAAATTAATGAATTTGGCTCTTTTAGTAATAAGCGATTTCCTTTTTTAATTAAATTTTAATTCGACACTATATAGAATACTAACTTCTATAAGGTTATACTCCTCATCATAAACAGGTGAATAGATGTATACATATACAGAGTCTTTAAATTTCGTTAGTGAGATATGTTCATAGTTTGATAAGTTATTAAGAACTCTAATAGTTCTGTTACCAACCCATTTTTGTGCATTTCCTTTAGGATTCTTGTCAAAGCGATGATCGTTGGTACTAGTATAATACCAATAACTAGGAGATTCATCAGATATTATCAACTCTTTGTTAGGGTTAAACATTTCGTCTGCAAAAGCAGTGCTTTCAAACCAAGGCACTTCTAAATCAGCTTCTCCAATAGCTGAGCGATACAAATCTTTATCAAATGTAGCTCCTATAAGAAAACTCTCTATGTTATTAGAAGTTACTTCAAAGGTGAATTCATTGCTCTTAAGATGAACTACTCCGTTTTGATTAGGAACGACTACTCCATTTTGTTTTACTTGTATCTGAATGTTGCCTTCTTGTGCCCAACTGCTTACTTGTGTAATAACTAATAACAATAAACTAAGACCTAATTTTTTCATAATTGTTTTATAGATTGTGAATGTTTCTAAAGCAAAAGTAGTGTTTTTGAAGGCTAGATTTATTCGCTGTAAATAGGGATATTTAGATAACGTTTATTCTAGGTTGTTAATATTAGCTGATGTGATTTGTAAAACAATACAGTATAAAGAGTAATTTTGCATATATGAAAGTAGCAATAATAGGAGGAGGGATTGCCGGATTAACGATGGCTATGGCCTTAAAAAGGGCAAATATTCCCTTTGTGATATACGAAGCCACTAAAGAGATAAAGCCTGTCGGTGCTGGGATAGCGATAGCTAATAACGCTATGCAGGTGTATAGACATCTAGGTGTGGCTGATAAACTTAGTGATAAAGGAACTCGTATCTCTAATGTGTTACTGACAGACTTTAGTTTAAATGTACTAGATCATACAGATTTGACACCATTTGAGCAACAATATAGGTTAGCTAATGTAGCAATACACAGAAGTCAATTGCACCAAGTGCTACTGAGTGAACTAGACGCTTCGGATGTTCTATTAAATAAGCGATTAGAAGAGATAACATGTAATAGCGAAGGATTATATCAACTTACTTTTAAAGATGGTTCCCAAACAATTCATGAGTTTATAATAGGCGCAGATGGGTTGCGTTCTCAAGTGAGACAGTTTGCTTTTGGAGAGAAACCATTAAGAGATGCTAAACAAGTTTGTTGGCGTGGCGTACTTGACTTTGACTTACCAGAGAAATACAGACATGTAGCTTTAGAAGGATGGGGAAGAGGTAAGCGATTTGGTTTTGTTAAGTTAGAAGAGAATGTTGTCTATTGGTACTATCTTGTGAACGAAGATATTTATAAAGAAGATGCTCCATTAGATAGTTATCTGTCTGGCTGTGACCCTATGGTTAGAAAGATGATACTTAATACATCTAGTGCTAGTATATTCAGGGATAAGATCTACGACTTACCCTTATTAGACGAGTGGTATAAAGATAAAGTAGCTTTGATAGGTGATGCGGCACACGCATCGACACCTAATTTAGGACAAGGGGCTTGTCAAGCTATAGAAGACGTATATGTAATCAGCAAGCTTCTAGAGTGTTATTCTCTAGAGGAATCTTTAGCTAAATTTACTGCTATAAGACGTCCTAAAGCGCATATGATAGTCTGTGAAAGCTGGAAACTAGGTAAAGTGGCTCAGTTTAGTAATCCGCTATTAGCAGGAATGAGAAATACTGTGTTTAAGATGCTTCCTGCGTCATTAAAGAAGAAACAGTTAGTATCTATGTTTGAGTTGCAGAAGGTGTAGAGAGGTAGGTACATTATATGTTTATAATGACTATTTTCTTATTAACCCAGAATAAGCATTAGCTAAATACTACAAAGTAATTCTACTTTATAGTTCTTTCATTAGCTCTATAACCATACTATAGTATGCCGAAATCATAGTAATTTAATTCAGATCTATCTTGTATAATTGCTTTTCGTTTATCTGTCTA
>JBOFGJ010000241.1:0-1720 GCA_051649065.1 Flavobacterium sp.
TAGCGAGTCTGGATTTGACGGATTCTATATGGCTTTATTACAGAAGAACTAGTTCTCTGTTTTAAATAAAAATACCCAAAGCCTGTTTTTAATTAAACAGGCTTTTACTTATAAAAGCACTTTTAGAAACACACTTTAAATCATGAAAATGAAAATGTTATTAGTAACAATAGCGTCATTCTTACTATCATTCTCTGGATGTAGTAAAGACCCTATTATTACAGAGGCTACTCCCCCAACTAACGAGAAGCCTACTACTCCAATTAAACCTGTAGATCCAACAGAACCTGTAAAACCCATAGAGCCAACTAAACCAGGTGACTTCACTATCCCTGCTAATCAAACAGAGTACTATGCTGGAGTTGATTTCACAAAGACAAATATGGAGTTGAAAGCAGAGTTAGCTAAGGTGACTACAGATAGACATAAGAGATTCTTATCTTATGGAGATATTTGGGATGCTTCAAAAGCAACAGACTTAACTCCTGATGGTAATAATGTTTACTTGCTATATGGTCATAAAGGACAAACAACAGGTAACACTGCTTTCACAAGAGCTAAAAACAATCACGGCGGTGGACAAGGACAGTGGAACAGAGAGCATACTTATGCTAAATCACTAGGAACACCCAACCTAGGTGAATCAGGTCCTGGAGCAGATGCTCATCATTTGCGCCCTGCTGATGTTAAATGGAATGCTGACAGAGGTAATAGACCATTCGCTGCTGGTAGTGGATTTTCTAAACCTGTAGGTGCTAACTGGTACCCTGGTGATGAGTGGAAAGGTGATGTAGCTCGTATGATGCTATATATGTATGTAAGATACGGTGAAAGGTGTCTTCCTTCTAATGTAGCTGTTGGTCAGAATAATAATAAAGATTCTAATATGATCGATTTATTATTAGAATGGAATGCTGAAGATCCTGTATCAGAAATAGAAAAGAAACGTAACGAATATCACGGAAATAGAGCTAATCCATACGCTCAAGGTAATCGTAACCCGTTTATCGATAACCCTTATTTAGCAACTCAAATTTGGGGTGGTACACCAGCTAAAAACCTATGGACTAAATAGTTTCTAGTTAACATTAATACTTATACTAAAGGGACAATCTGACAGATTGTTCCTTTTTTAATGTTATAAAATGTCAGAAATACCCTATACTACTATGCAATAATCTCCTTAAATATTTACAAAAAAAGACTTAAACTCAATAATAACACAATGAAAAATAGAGAAACCTATTTTTTTAACCTTGGCATTCCATTATTCCTATTCTTTATTACAATATTGACTCAAAACCCTTATAATACGTACCTTGTGCTTATTAGAATAATCGTTTAATACTATTATTCTATCACAGAAACAGAATAATAAAAACACACTTAACAGACATGAGAAAAACATTACTATTATTAATGGGAGTAACGATCTTTGCGACATCGTGTACTAAAGACCCTATTATTACAGAACCAACAGAAAAACCTGGCGGAGGTACTAAACCAAAGCCCGAGGATCCTGAAGAAGAAAATACCGTAGGAAATACAGGAGATTATGCTATTCCTGCTGCTTATCTACAATACTATGCTAAGATAGACTTTACTAAAGATGGTATGCAGTTAAAAAAACAACTCGCTAAACTAGTAACAGAAACGCACAAGCCACAAAGTTACACACCTGGTATATGGTTCGCTTCAGAGTTCACAGATGAAGATCCAG
>JBOFGJ010000242.1:0-3214 GCA_051649065.1 Flavobacterium sp.
ATAACCTTATCGTAGAGGGAGCAGGAGGGCTATTTGTGCCTATTAATTCGGATGTCTATATGATCGACCTAATCGCTCATCTCAATATCCCTGTGGTTTTAGTTACGAGGGATTATCTCGGGTGTATTAACCACACTATACTGTCTATAGAAGCTTTAAGGGCAAGGGGAATACCTATCGCTTATTTAGTGTTTAACGGAAAGTTTAATCCTTATACAGTGGAGGCTATTAAAATGGAGATAGACCAGGAGACGGAGGTTATATTTCACGAAGAATTAGTCCCTTCGGGGAATTAAAAATTAGGAATTAAGAATTAGGAATTAAGAATGGGTGCCTACGGCATAATGTACTTAGAAGATTATATATACTAACAATTGATTTGATGAACTAAACAAAAAAACGACATCACAACATCACACCATCACACCATCACAAAACAACAAAAATGACAAAACAACAAGAATTAGTAGATAGAGATTACGCGGTCAATTGGCATCCGTATACACAGATGAAGACAGCAAATAATATTATCCCTATCGTTAGGGGGCAGGGGAGTTATATATTCGACGCAAATGGCAAGCGATATATAGATGCAGTATCATCGTGGTGGGTGACCTTACACGGGCATGCACATCCTTATATCGCGAAGAAGTTAAGTGAGCAAGTAGCTACGTTAGAGCAAGTAATCTTTGCAGGGTTTACACATCAGCCAGCAATAGAGTTGTCAGAGCGATTATTAGCGTTATTACCAGAGAGTCAAAAGAAGGCTTTTTATACAGATAATGGGTCTACAGCTATCGAAGTAGCGCTTAAAATGGCGATACAAGCTGATTATAACAAAGGAGGAAACAAGCGCAAGGTTATCGCGTTTAAGAATGGGTATCACGGAGATACTTTCGGAGCAATGTCTGTGAGCGGCAGAGGGATTTGGACTGATCCTTTTGGGGAGATGCTGTTTGAAGTGCTGTTTATAGATACGCCTACTGAGGATAATCTATCAGAGACTAAGGCTTTTATCGATATGCACGCCTCTGAGACAATATGCTTTATCTATGAGCCTTTAGTACAAGGAGCAGGGGGAATGCTGATGCACAAGGCAGAGCATCTATCGGCGTTAATGAAACATTGTAAAGAGAGAGAAATACTCTTGATACAAGATGAGATATTTGTCGGTTTTGGGAGGACAGGTAAGCTATTTGCAGTAGATCACTTGACTGAGACACCTGATGTGATGTGCTTCTCTAAGGGGTTGACAGGAGGTACGCTACCCTTGGGAATGACTACGTGTACAGAAGAAATTTACCAAGCTTTTTACACAGAAGATAAGACCAAGGCATTATTTCACGGGCATTCGTTTACGGCTAGTCCATTAGCCTGTACAGCAGCATTAGCAAGTATGGATCTACTATTAGAACAAAGTACCCAAGATAATATCACTCGTATAGCAAGTAAGCACAAGGCGTTTATCAATAAGTTAAAACAGCATTCTAAGGTGTTAGATGCCCGTCAATGTGGAACTATTTTTGCGATGGAATGGAAAACTTCAGAGCATACTTCTTACTTCAGTGATATGCACGATACATTATACCCCTTCTTTTTAGAACGTGGAGTGTTAATGCGACCTCTTGGAAATATCATCTATCTCGTGCCACCCTATTGTACATCAGACGAAGATTTAGATTACATATATGACTGTATAATTGAGTCGCTAGGCTTAAGTTAAGAATTGTTCTTTTATCTTTCGTTTTTTCGTTTGAAACAATTATCTTTTTTAAGCCAAACCTTCCCAAGAAAACAGAACAATCTTAAGCCCAGAATTAGCATTAGCTATGTCTATCGCTGATTCTGGGTTTAAGAATATTATAGGTTTATAAAAGACAGTTTTACGTTACAAAATCACAAAAAAAACAACCTTACAAAAACACAAAACTTTAAGTTTTTCTTCACATATACTTTGATACATTTGCACCGCTTTTAGCGTGATGAATTACAGAGGTATTTTTGATTGGCATTATTATTGTTTAATAGAGATAAAATAGTAAAACAATGAAGAGTTATTTATTAGTTACATTATCTGTGTTGAGTATGTTAGCTTTTGCAGGGAACTATAGTTCAGTAAGCTATGCTACTTGTACAGGTTCATCAAATTGTAAAGCGTGTAAGAATTGCAAATACTGCAAATATTGTTCTCAAAGAGGGAATAGTTGTGGAGTGTGTAAGTAGTGATTTTTTATAACGTATATCAAGGCTAAAGCAAGATCTTACTAAGGTTGAGGTATTTTAAATAGGATAATGAAACAAATCGTTCTGTTGTTTGTAAGTTTAACACTATTGTTGTTCGCTTGCAAAAAAAGTGCCGGGTCACACGGTTTTACCATTTATGGTGAGAGTGACTATTATACAGATGGAACTTACTGCGCAGAGATTAAGTATGCGAATCCTTTTACAGGAAGTAGCAGTACATATCAGTTGAGCGTAGAGGTGAAAGGGGGAAACTTGACTGTAATCAATTGGCCTGAGGAAGGCTGGTTGGATAAGGTAAACTTTGCTCCTCAGAACATTGCAGATGGAGAATGTACATTCACAAGTGAACGTGGGTATGAGTACACTGTAACGTTAGGGGGTAAAGGAGGGGACTGCTATGATGATAGTATCGAACTTCAACAGCGAGTGAATGAAGATACAGCGCAGGTAACTTGTCCTGACTGTGGAGAAATGAAGAAGATAAAAGAGAAACGCTGTATATACTGTACCAATGGACTTGTATTAGAAGATAATTGGGAGAGATATATGTAGTATATTCTTTTAAAAATAAAGTAGATGAATAAAACCGATGTTGCGAAAGCGATGTCGGTTTTTTTGTAGGTAATGACAAGGAGAACTGAGTTTTTTACTGTCAAATGATTTAGTAGCTTTAACTCTATATTATCCCTAATTCAGACCTATCTTGTATAATTACTTTTCGTTTATCTGTCTATCGTTGATTCTGAGTTAAAAATAAAGTAGATGAATGAAACCGATGTTGCGAAAGCGATGTCGGTTTTTTTTTGAACAAAAAAACTGGTCGCATAAACGACCAGTCTTTTTAAATGGGGTAATGTTAACCTTTGAGTTAAGAACAACTATTGTTTTTTTTTTCGTTAACATAGCTCTAAAGATTGTTTGTCGGAACAATCTTGTTTTAAACTTTAAAATGTTTTTAAAGGAATTATCT
>JBOFGJ010000243.1:0-2724 GCA_051649065.1 Flavobacterium sp.
TAGTTGAGAAACCTGCATATGGTCCAAATAGTAAAGAATGCTTACCATCAATAAATCTAGTATCTAAGTGAGGTACTGACATTGGTGGTGCTCCTACTGAAGCTTTTCCATATACTTTAGCCATGTGTTTTTTCACTACTTCTGGATTGCGGCATACTAACCACTCTCCTCCTACAGGAAAACCACCATAACCTTTACTTTCTGGAATATCAGCTTTTTGTAACAATAAGATTGCTCCTCCTCCTGCACCAACGAACACAAATGGAGCTTTAGTTACTCTCTTTTGCCCTTTGCTATCAGTTGAATAAATATTCCAATTAGCACCTTCTCTTTTGATATCGTTAACTTGACTATTAAATGTCATATTAACTCCATCTTCATCTTTTAAATGATCAAACAACTGACGTGTTAAATCACCAAAGTTAACATCAGTTCCTAGTTCCATATGAGTTGCAGCACATACTTCACTATCTTTACGGTTCTCTACGATTAGAGGTGCCCATTCTTTAATTTTCTCTGTATCATCAGAGAACTCCATTCCTTGGAATAATGGATATTTTTGAAGTTCATTATAACGTTTTCTAAGATAGTTAACGTTATCTTCTCCCCATACAAAACTCATGTGTGGTACTGTATGGATAAAACTACTTGGGTTTTTAAGAACTTTCTTATTTACCAAGTAAGACCAAAACTGACGAGAAATTTCAAATTGCTCTACAATATTGATTGCCTTAGAAGCATCTATTGTACCATCTGCTTTTTCAGGTGTATAATTTAATTCACAAAACGCAGAGTGTCCAGTTCCTGCATTATTCATTGCATCAGAACTTTCGGCAGCCGCACTGTCGAGACGCTCAATAACCTCTATTTTTAAGTTTGGTTTCAGCTCTTTCAATAGGACTCCAAGCGTAGCACTCATAATACCTGCTCCTACCAAAACAACATCAGCCTCTGATTTTTGTATATTTGACATTATATCGGATTTATTTATATGCAAAATTACTGTTTATTTAAGAGAATAAGACCATAACTTTTCTTAAATAAATATAAAAATGATTGACTGTTATTTTCTCATATAGTCTTGCAGAATAATAGTTGCTGCAATCTCGTCGATTAAAGCTTTATTCTGTCTTTGTTTTTTCTTGAGTCCACTATCAATCATTGTTTGAAAAGCCATTTTAGAAGTAAATCTTTCATCTATTCTTTCTACAGGCATTGTAGGAAAAGACTGACGAAACTTTTCAATAAAACTATTTAACAAAGGAACTACTTCAGAAGGTTCATTATTTAAGCGTTTTGGCTCTCCTATAATAACCTTCTCTACTTTCTCCTTTGAAAAATAATCTTTTAAGAACGGCAATAATTGCTCTGTATCCACTGTCGTTAACCCAGAAGCTATAATTTGAAATTCATCCGTTACAGCTATACCTGTACGTTTTTTACCGAAATCGATAGAAAGCAATCTTGCCATTTTATAATATAGTTTTTTATTCTTAGTATGTGAATGTTCCGTATTCAGATTTGATTGTCAACTTCTTATCCTCTGAAGCCTCTACACGTCCTACTATTTGTGCCTTCACATTAAACGATTCTGAGATAGCGATTATATCAGCTGCCACTTCTGGCTTAACGTATAATTCCATACGATGGCCTGAATTAAACACTTGGTACATCTCTCTCCAGTCTGTATTAGACTGCTCTTGTATCAGCTTAAATAATGGCGGAACAGGGAACATATTATCTTTAATAATATGCAATTTGTCGATGAAGTGAAGAATCTTAGTTTGTGCTCCACCACTACAGTGAATCATACCATGTACTTCATCTGATTTGTATTTATCTAGTATAGCCTTTATAATAGGCGCATACGTACGAGTAGGTGACAAAACTAATTTACCTGCATCTATAGGAGATCCCTCTACTGTGTCAGTTAACTGTACTTTTCCTGAGTATACTAATTCCTCTGGTACAGACGAATCATAACTTTCAGGATATTTAGTTGCTAATGAATGATCGAATACATCGTGTCTTGCAGAAGTTAATCCATTACTTCCCATTCCTCCATTGTATCCTTTTTCATATGTTGCTTGTCCGAAAGATTCTAATCCTACGATTACATCACCAGCTTGGATATTAGCATTATCTATAACATCACTTCTCTTCATACGAGCTGTCACAGTAGAATCTACAATAATCGTACGAACTAAATCACCTACATCAGCAGTCTCTCCTCCTGTAGAGTGTATAGTCACTCCGAATGTCTTTAATTCATTGATTAACTCTTCTGTTCCATTAATAATAGCAGAAAGTACTTCACCTGGCACCAAGTTTTTATTACGCCCTATAGTGCTAGATAGCATAATATTATCTGTAGCCCCTACACATAGTAAATCATCTATATTCATAATCAAAGCATCCTGTGCGATTCCTTTCCATACAGAGATATCGCCTGTCTCTTTCCAATACATATAAGCCAATGAAGACTTCGTACCAGCACCATCAGCGTGCATAATCAGACAGTAATCTTCGTCTCCTGTTAAGTAATCAGGAACTATCTTACAAAAAGCCTTTGGAAATAATCCTTTATCAATATTCTTAATTGCATTGTGAACGTCTTCCTTCTCAGCAGAAACCCCGCGTAGTGCGTACCTATTATTTGAACTCATAAATGTTGTGTTGTTTGCGCAAATTTAACTCTTATGTTTATTTAAAGCAATCTTATTT
>JBOFGJ010000244.1:0-4928 GCA_051649065.1 Flavobacterium sp.
ACTTTGCATAGAGAGACGATAAACAAACAAATAAGTCGGATCCTAGCTACCCCTAATTTACCTTTAAAATTGGCTTTTATAGTTGTTAGAAGTTCTGTATTTTTGTACTCTAGGCTGTTGTTCGTTTTTAAAGGCATTATGTCAGAAGTAAACCTTTAATATACTGAATATCAGCCTTTTTTACAAATAATCTTTCCCTTTATTTCTCTTAAAATCAACTAATTAATACTTTTGTCGTGTACTAAGAGAAAAAACAGAAGAACTGTATTTACACACCATCGAGCAAGAGAAGAAGATTACTTCATTAGAAGGTGAATTACAAGAAGTGAATGAACGATTGAACAAAAATCAAAACGAGATTGATGGCTTAAAAGAGCGTTTGCAATTGATGGAACAGTTAATACTTAATCAATCTAAAAAGTAAAAAAAATGAGAACTTACATAATTTATATATATGCACTTATTAGTTTGTTGAGCATTAACCTAGTTCAAGGACAGCAAACTTATATGACAAAGATTAAGGATGGTACAGTAGCACAGAGTAGTTCGGTACCAAGTGAGGCTGTTATCTTAGAGTTAGAGTCTAGTAACAAGGGGTTTTTAGCACCTAGAATGACTACAGTACAGAGAGATGTGATAGATAAGGCAAAGCTAAAAGATGGTTTACTTATTTTTAATACGACTACAGGTTGTATTAACTACTGGAGTGGTTTGCAAGACACGTGGTTAAGTGTATGTGGTACGCCACCACCAGCAGAGATTGCTTTAACTCCAGATCAGTGTACGAGTATTATCACCGAACCCTTACAACAAGGTGTTACACTTACTGAATTAAATAAAATGAATATACCTGTGACTGTGACTGTAGCAGGAGTATATGATATCATAGTGAAGTCTACTAATGGATATTACTTCTACGCTTCGGGTAGATTTCCAACAGAAGGAGATTACAATATCATCTTACAAGGAATAGGTACGCCATTGAGAGGGTATGAACCTGGAGAACAGGGAGATGTTCTTGCAATGATATTAAATGGTAAGACTAGAATTTGTAAGCCTGTTGTCTTTGTTAAAGAACAAGAGATGTCTTTTGATATGCAGTGTAATACAATATCAGTAGGAGAGGATTTATTCTTAGGAATGCCATTAACTATAGATAATAAGATAACAATAGATGTGGTCGTTCATACAATAGGGACATGGAATGTAACAACTAATACAGTGAATGGTCTTTCGTATATAGGTAAAGGTAAGTTTGAGGCTACGGGATCTCAAAAGATAGAATTAATTGGTCGTGGTGTACCTACTACAGTAGGATCTACAGAGCTTGTTTTGACTTCTAACTCTGCTAAGAATAATACATCTTGTCCTGTGACTATATCTGTAAAATCAGTTAAGTACGAGATTATATGTAAGGATATTAATATAGAAGGTAACTATCAACAAGATGTAGCACTAGATAAATCTAATGTAATTAATGTACCTGTAAAGGTATTAGCTCCTGGGAAAACTACAATATCTACTACAACAGTTAATGGAGTGAGTTTTAGTTCTGGAGAGGTAGAGTTAGAGTTTAATAAAGCAGCTAATGATATACAGATAGTGGCTTTATTCTCAAATGAAACAACACCACAGGTAGTGGGAGATTACAACTTTAAGATTACAGGTGATGTAGGAGCAGTATCTCCATGTGACTATAAGATTACAGTATCTCCACAAGCTGTTAATTATACAATAATGTGTAATGATATAAGAACACAAGGAGTATATGCACCTAAGGTTCCTATGGATAAAAGTAATAAACTAGCTGTAACAGTGGATGTTAAGTATGTAGGAGATTACGAATTGTCTACAGAAGTAGTAAACGGAATAAGATATGAAGGTAAAGGAACATTTACTTCTACAGGAAAACAAGTAATTTATTTACCTGCATATGGAGAGCCTATCGAAACAGGGAAGTTCTCTTACCATCTAACATCTAATAGTAATGCATTGAGTGGTAACATATCTTGTGATTTCTTTACTATAACAGTTATTCGTAAGATGAATATTTTGGTAACACCTAATAATACAGCAAGTTCTTCATTGTTGTCAGCTAATATTTATACCGCAGGAGTAATAATGCGTAATACTGAAAACTTTGGAACAAAAGATAATTCTGTAGTTCAAGTGGAAAGCTTAAATATGATAGGAACTACGCTTACAACGCCAGAAGATTTAAGAAATATAATCAACCAAGAGAAGATAGATATTATCTGGCTTACTTTTGGAGCCATGAATGCAAGTTATATAGATGTATTAACAGAGTTTGTAAACAATAAAAAAGGAGTGTTATTATTGAATCAAGAACGAGATATCAAGGATGTTTCTCTGTTGATTGATAAAATAGGAAATGCTTCAGCAGGTACTACTAAGTATAGCAATGTTATTACGCAATCTAATTTAATCTCGAATATAGACGATCCTATATTAAATGGTTCTTTTGGAGATATTAGAAATAAGTACTTTGGAATAGATTACTTTTATGGTTTTTATTTCTCTAATTTACCTTTAGGGCAGTATAATGTCTTATCAACAAGAATAGATGATCCAACTTGGGCTTTTGGTGTGAAACATAAAACAAAAGGTTTTGCCGTAGTAGGTGATAATGGCTGGATGGCTGGATATACTGATACAAAAGTAGTAAGAGCATCAAGTTACCCTAGTACTACTACTATAGATGGTAAACCATTAACTACGCCAAAATACTATAAAGTCAGCGAAAAGATTAATGACTATGTACCTGTAGAGAATTCATTCTTTATGGCTAATATGATGGAATGGGCTATTAACTTTGCTCAAAGTAATGTAGACCAGGGTTATCAGATGACTGGAAAACCATAAGAAGTCATAGAATATAAATTTAAGAAGGTATTATCTCATCAACATGATGAGGTAATACCTTTTTTGTATGAATAAAGTACTATGATTTATTGTGTTTTTTTTCTTCGTTCAGCTACTTCACTTATATAATTATCTATGTAAGGTAGTATTTCTTCTAAAGACGGAATACCTGAAAAACAGACTTCTTTTTTACCAAAGTATCCTCTAAGATTAGCTTCTATTATGGCATTTTTATTAGTAATAGTCACTGTGTGATCTATGCTTGCATGGTTATCTATAATAAGCGCGAACTGATAGAGTTTTTGTGGACAGAACTTAGCTTGTTCTATTAGTTGACTTGTAGGTAAAGGATTAGTTCTAATCTGTGACTTATATCCATAAGCTTCATATAGAGAGACTTGTTCTTCTGTTAGTGCTAAAAAAGGATGTCCTTTTTGTAAAGGTCGGTTGATTAAAGAAGTTTGGTCTTCTTCCCACCAGAACCCTCTAGCAATAACCTCTACAAACTGATCGTGAAAACTAAAGATATAATGCTTAAAATCTGATAACATATCATTGACATTACCACCAAACTCGTATGCTCTACCATAATGCTTTTTCTCATAGGTATAACGTTCTATTTGCCATGCAGAGTTTTGTACTTCATATACCCAACACCATTCTTTATCTTCAGTCCAGTCATCATCATAAGGTAGATACTCTCCACGACAGATGCGAATAGCATCTAGATTATAGAAAGTAATACGGCCATATCGTTCATCTTCTGTTTCAAAATATATGCCTGTTAAGTCATCAGCATAGATCACAGTAGGTGATAATACAGAATCAGGTTTTATAGGTACAGATATACCTAGTGCATATTCTTTATTGTCCATTGTGTTTATTCTTGGTTGTCAAGGCGCATACGCATAGATAGGTTGAAGGTATCAAAACCTTCTCTAAGGTATAGTTCTATTGCTTTTTTGTTTTGTGCTAATACACTAAGTTCAAAGTAGTCTACTTTGTTCTCTACTCCCCATTCTTTAACAGCTTGAATTAGCGTCTTGCCATATCCTTTACTGCGACTGTTAGGGTTAACTACTAAGTCCATTAGATAAACTAAACGCTGCTGTACAAAACAGTTATAAGGAGGGGCAGACTGTAACTGTGCAATAGCAAAGCCTTGTACTTCATCATTATCTTCAGCTACAAAAATAGTAAAGTCATTCTCTTCTAAGATCACACTTTTGATAAAGTCTTGGTCTTGCGCTGCAGCCTTCATATAGTGAGGTTCTAAGTCAGCCATTACTTCGAATAAGTTAAAGTATAACTGTTGTATAGTAGTTAAGTCTTCTAAGTGTGCTTTTCTTATCATCGTCATTAGTATTAAACAACTAAAATATGACATCGTGATTAGATGAACTAATAAAGTATAATAGATTATGTAGATGGTGTTGGTAGGATAGATATTATTAGTTTTAAGGTGTATTTTTTTGATGCTTTTGTGTCATACAAAAAAAGGAAAAGATGATGTGTGTTGAAAAACATTAAAGTATAACACTGAGCTCATAAAAGATATTCTACAAGTGAATGAAGAGGCAGAAAAAGAATATGTAGTTAAGGTAAATGAAGCGAATGATATATGGAAAGATATTCTATAGACTTTTATTATATACTAAATCACAGAGCCCTAATAATGCGTTATTAGGGCTCTGTGATTATAGAAGCATAAGTTTTAATAAATAGCGACAGGATTGATATTTACTTGTGTGGAACCTACGTATAAAGGTTGACCTAATACAAATAAGAATTCCCATACTGTTTCTTTTACTAATAGGCGGGTATCTATAAGTTCTAAGTTGTAAATACCTCTTTTAGCAAGCATATATTGGTTAATTGGAAATTCTTCAGATCCATTAGGATTAGGGTAAACTTCGGATGCCCAAGTGTCTCCACCAAAAGCGACAATTCCTTTATCAGCTAACCATTTGGCTGCTTCCATTCCTATACCTGGTTCTACTTCTAAGAATTGTTTATTGTCTTTACCTATAAGCTCTAACCAACCT
>JBOFGJ010000245.1:0-3593 GCA_051649065.1 Flavobacterium sp.
AAACGTCAACTTTAGCCAAGTTAATCACTACTACATAATTGTATGCTATAGCAATTAAAGTCTTTTTATCATTACGTCATCTCCATTTTATAGGAATCTATTTAAATGGTCAAATAGTATAAAGACTTTTAATTTACCAACCCCTTCTGAGCTTAATTCTTTGTATTATTGCTTATGAAAAAGAACATGTTTAAAGGTTTAGTAGGGGGTTGTTATTTTGTACCAAACGAGAAGTGTTAATTAAATATGAGGACTTTAGTGGGGTCCGAATAAGGTGTTTTTCAAATTGTTTTATAGGAAAAGAGAGGCAGGGGTGCCTCTCTTTTTCTTTGTAGTAAATTTGTTATCGCGATTGACTTTCTATTAATAGATCTGTCAGCATCGACATCTTCTTTTTATACACCTCAGAGAGGTCGTTATCTTGATATAAATCAGAATTGCTAATAGGTATAGCATAAGGCAGAGACCATGCTCTAAGTGCCTTAGCGATGTTGTCTAAAGCTTGTATACCTTGCATGGCTTGATTACCAGCTGACCAACAAGTAAACCCAACTATTTTATTAGTCAAGTAAGCAGGCGAGTCTTTGGCTGTTATTTCTAACCAATCTATTGCATTCTTCATTACTCCTGTTAGACTACCGTGGTAGAGCGGAGTAAGCCAAATCATTACGTCTGCTTCGCGAAAAGCATTTGCAAAGGTGATAACATCCGATGGGATATTATCCATTAGCTTCGCCTGAAATATAGGAATCTCAAAATCGGATAAGTGAATCTGTCGTACTTCAATATTAGAATTTATGAACTGATCTGCATAATACTGTGCTATGCGTCGCGATGTACGGAATGCTTCTTCATCTAAAGAACCATTAAAAATTAAAGCCTTCATAAAACTATACTGTTATTTAGCCTACTAATTTAGAACTTTTATTGATTATATAAGGTTTACTTCTTTAACTTAATCTTTCTTTAACTGATATTACTATAGTTAGGGTAATGCAACGTAACTGTATAGTAACAAAAAAGCCTGTCACTTGGACAGGCTTTACTATATTATTGGAATGTATTTTTCTTAACTTGATCAAACTTCATTACGATCTTACCTCCTTGGTAGATACTTAATGTTTCGTCAGCTACATTAAATTGATAAGTTGAATTATCGAAGTATTTAAGGAAATGATCTTTAGTTGCATTGTCTTGACTATTTCCACAAGATCTAGCATCGTCCTGGTTTATTTCAAATAATGTAATCGTATTATTCTTTCCATCTAATGTGAAAGGTACTTCAAACTTAGCACAGCCTGTTCCACCTTTTACTACATAATAATGAAAATCAAAAGTAATCCACTGTTTGTAATTTCCTCCAGTTTCACCATCTAGTTGAACTAACTTCCAGTCATAACGGCGAACATCTTTTGCTGACTTCTCTAGTTTCTCATCAGCGAATATATACTTCACTTTATCTTTAGTTAGTAAGTGTAACTGCCCTTCAGTCTCATTAAAAGTGATTGTGCCATTAGAGATACGCTTTAAGAATTTATTCTCAGCATAAGCTTCTTGATTAGCACATTCTTTCCCTGTTTTGGTAGCAAAACGAGTAGTCATATGCACTCCTTTTGAGTCAATAGCTGTTCTTGAGACAGGTAATTCGAATACATTACATCCGGCAAAACCTGTAATAGAAGAACCATTAGTGCGATTAAGCATAATGTGTTTATCCGTTGGTTTTAATACACCAGGTGTACTGTCATCTTGTAACACCCATCTAACATTCCATATTCCATCTGGAGCTAATGGATGAGTTTCTTGAGAATTTGTAGAGCCTTGTTGCGCAAAAGTTACTAAGCTTGTTAAACAAAGAAATAAACTTGTAGCGTATTTTTTCATAATAAATATTAAAATAATTCTAAAATCAAATAGTTTTTGTACTGCTCTATGTTAAGTTTTGAATATATAAATGTTTGATAATTATGTATTTGTATTCTATGTACATAGGTGTGTAACGATTGTGAAAAGATAGTGATTCCTACCGAATATGCCAATTTATAAGCAAAATATTATCAATACACTAAATCATCATCTAGAATCACATAGATATAATATGCTATGTCTATCAATCTACGTTATAATAATCAACCACATTGTCCACGATACAAATTCATACAGCATATTCACAAAACACACACAACATGCTATTCTATTCCTGTTTAGGCATAAACCCAAACATCAGTACCAACTGATCACCTTGATAAAAATTAAGTGTTTGTTCAGCGATGTCATAATGATATAGCTTAGAAGTAAAATATTTCACATACTTGTCAGTTACTCTTTTTACATCTTTGCGTTTTACCCTTTTTCCTCCTTTGTGTTTTGCATTAAAGGTTATGCTGTGAAAAGAGAATTGGCTTTGATTATAAGAAACATCAAATTGAGAGACAAAAGGTATATTATCTATCGTACCTGTCATAACTCGGTTCTCAAAGTCAAAGGAAACGACCATTTTAGGAAGTTTATCCGAATTTCTGTTTAAAGCAATCAATCCCCAGTCAAAACGAGAGACAAACTTATAGAATCGATCTAAGTTACTAGAATATAATTTATACTTCGTATCCATTCCTTTTTTTAGAGTGATGATATCTTCAGCACCACTGATCATAACAGAACCATTCTCTAATACCCTAAAGAACTCTAAGTCATCTTGAGACCATTGTATTTGAACAAAAGTAGGCAAGAACTCTGTTGTCCCAGTCTGTAAAGTATACTCATCTGCATTGACTTCTACTTGCTTTATAGGTATTTTAGCATAGACTGTTTTCTCCTGATTTTGATTAATACCTTTATTCGCAAGGGTGAACTCTAACGCAGTATCAGTCCACTGAAGTATTATGTTTTTATCCTTGTCTTGTAGTATCCATTGCTCTTTTTGTATCTCTTTATTAGTTAGTGGAAGTACCTCTTTTATAAGCTGTGCACTCGCAGATACTGTGAATAGTAGTGTTATGATAAATAATAGTCTAAACTTAATCATCTTTGTTACTGTTTAAAATAGTAATTCAAATATATCAATATGATTATAAAGAAAGGGGAGAAGTGGTAAGAAAGTTAATGATTAATTGGTTAACAGTGAACAGTTTTTAACTGGTGTTTAAAAAAACATTAATCCTAACAGCAAATCCACAACGCATATTCGCAATATAAATCCACAATACAAATCCACAATCAGTATCCACAACGGTATAGACAAGACTGAGCGTTAAGAAAACGTCTAGTAGATGGTTTTAGTGAATGGGTTAAACGTATCGCATACATCCACACAATCCACATTCCCTAATGCCTGAAAGACAAACAACAAAACACAACATCACAACATCACACCTTCACAAAAAAAGAACATCACAACATCACAACTCCACATCATCACAACACCACAACATCACACCATCACAACATCACAACTCACATCATCACAACATCACATCATCACAACACCACAACACCACAACATCACAACTCCACATCATCACAACAACATCACAACACCACAACATCACAACATCACAACAACATCACAACACCACAACATCACAACATCACAA
>JBOFGJ010000246.1:0-1845 GCA_051649065.1 Flavobacterium sp.
TATATCAACCTATTTTGACATCTTTATGATTAAGTATGGATGGACTACTTTGACATTCCCTTTCGTATTTGCAATGTGGGTCATGTATCCAATCAAGAGGTTAGATAAATGGATCGTAAATAAGTTAGAAGAACTAGGAGCAAATAAGTTTATTGATCGCCTTAAGGATTGAGAATGTTGTTAATCAGTTATTAGAGTTAGGTTGCTTAAAGTCTAGTGACTATTGTGTAGCATGTGTGAGAGTAAGAAGAAAGTTTTTAGTAATATTGGCAAAATATTAGCTATACTATATTGATAATGATCGATTTATTTTATAAAATTTGCTTTAATTATTTGGGTTAAAAAATGTCAAAACCATCTATTGAAATATTAAACAACTATCAGTATAAAAAGTTGTTTTTGCCTCATTTAGACAGTAGTTATTTAGAAAACGATAGCAAGATACAAGTTTATCGTTTAGAGGACTACTTACGAGGTATTTTAATGCCTGTGATTCCCTATCGTACGACGTTTAACTTTATGATTATGTTGACGGACGGAGAGATGATGCAATATTTAGATAGTGGAGCATATACCCTATCTAAAAATGATATAATCAATGTAAAAAACGGAAATATCACAGCTACATTATCTATATCTGATGATATCAAAGGATACTTTGTGGTATATGAGAATGATGTAATTACAGATATTTCGCTTGGTGCAACAGATTTAAAGTTCTTCACTATGAATCCTTATGTCAAGCTTAATGAGGTTAATGTCAATTGGGTAGGTCGAATCTTAGATTTATTAGAAGAAGAGACATTAAGTGAGTTTAGAGATGTTGAAATCTGTGTTACTTTATTAGAGACGATGTTGCTTAAAGTAATCCGTGTTGACATGGAGAAGAAGACTCCGATGAGTAGACAATTAGATATTGCTTTTCGCTTTAGAGAATTGGTTCAGAAGTTTCATATCGATCATAAGAATGTACTGTTTTACGCTAATTTGCTACATATCTCAGAGAATTACCTTAATAAATGTGTAAAGGATGCTACTAATAAACCTCCTAAGCAATGGATCAATGAGATTAGTATCTTACACAGTCAGATATTATTACAAGACAAGACTCGTGATATAGCAGGTATTGCTTTTGAACTCAAGTATAATTCTCCTTCTTATTTTACACGACTATTTAAGAAAGTTACAGGGTATTCACCTAGTGATTATCGCAAGCATAAGTTTATCTTATAAAAAAAAATGATAAGATGTATGGAGAACTATAGTCCTTCATACATCTTATCAATTATAGAATCCATTGCGTCTTTTATTTTCTTTCTTCCTTCTTCGCTTTTTAAGTCAATACCACAGAAATATCTACCATTGTGCTCTGCATATAAGTTAAGATAGTAAGCACCTGAAACTAGTATGGCCATAAGGGCACGATAATCGCTAGCCTTATCTCCAAAGAAGCTGTCAGAGACATTCTGGAATAGGAGTTCTCCTACTTCCTCCTGCTTGTTCACAATATTTTTAAGAGATTCTCTTTCTTCTGAAAGTTGCCATATTAGCAACTTCTGAAACTCTTTGTTTTCTTGTACGAAGTCAAACTGCTCTGATAGTAGTGCTTTACCTATTTCTTTTCCGCCATCTTTACTTGCCTCGTTGAGTAGTTTCTCAGGATCTACATTGTTCCAGAAGTATTGAGAATTGATATATTCATCTAGGAGTTGATCTACACCACCGAAGTAGTTATAGATAAGTTTTTTGTCTAATCCAGCAGTAGCAGCTATATCATTTACTTTTAGCCCAACATGTCCTTTTTCTTTCAGAATAGTCCCTACGGCTTTAAGTATTTCCTCTTTG
>JBOFGJ010000247.1:0-1203 GCA_051649065.1 Flavobacterium sp.
GAGGTAGCAGTTATTCTGTTGCCATCAGTATTATATAGAAGTTCTCAATTATTAGATATGGAGCGCCTGACTAAAGAAGCACATAAGAGAGGTATTTATATCGGTTTTGATCTATGTCATTCAATAGGAGCTGTAGCTCATGATTTTAAGACTGTTCAACCAGATTTTGCTATTTGGTGTAATTATAAATACCTATCAGCAGGACCAGGTTCTACAGCAGGTATTTATATTAATCAAAAGCACTTTGACAAACAAGTAGGCTTAGCAGGTTGGTTTGGCAATAAAGATGAGACGCAGTTTCAGTTAAAACATCAGTTTGACCAAGCATTAGATATTACAGCTTATCAGACCGGTACACCTAATATATTTTCGATGGCACCATTAGAAGGGGTGATGAATATATATGAAGAAGCAGGAATGGTTAATGTAAGGGCTAAATCCTTAAACTTAACAGCTTATATGATGTATCTAATAGAAGAGCGTCTTGGAGCCTATGGGTATTCGTATAATAATGAGACTGAAGATAGTAAAAGAGGAGGTCATGTGGCTCTAGTGCACGATGAAGCATACCGTATTTGTCTAACTTTAAAGCAACATAATTTTATACCTGATTACAGAGAACCAAATGTAATCCGTTTGGCTCCTATAGCCTTATATAATTCATACGAAGAGGTTTATAAGTTAATAGATACCCTAGAATTGATTGGTAAAAATAAAGAGTGGAATAACTTTAGTAATGAAAGAGCGATAGTTATCTAATCTAAAGGGATAAAATAAATAAAAAGGCATTTATTCATTAGGAGTAGATGTCTTTTTATATTTAGTTTTACTGCTGTATAAAATCCAGAATAAAGAATGATTATAGACATTAATCAACACAAGATATCAATAGGTAGTAAATATGATATTTATGTAGATAGAGAGAAGAAATACTTTGGTGATCAGAAGATATTTAGACTGTTTGCTGAGATTCATCTGTCTTCAGAAGAGACTAAACAGCAAGTCTTTATGGTAAAGAAGAAGTTCTTTTTTATTTACCCCACTTATGTATTGACTGATGCTAGAGGACGAGAGACTAAATTAGAGATGAAGTCATACTGGAAAACACATTATCAGTGTACGTATAATCAAAAGGTATATGATATTTATCCTCATAGAGGACGCAAATGTTCTGTCTTTGAAAACGGAAAGCAAGTAGCTTGG
>JBOFGJ010000248.1:0-7367 GCA_051649065.1 Flavobacterium sp.
CCTTCCTTATGTAGCGACTTCTCTAAGTTTAAAACAAGTGTATGTCGGTAAGTTCGAACCTGTAAGTTTCTTCGAAATCTTTAGAAAAGAAAAGCCAACAATCTCTCACTGTGTACCAACAATCTTAAATATGCTTCTGACTAGTCCTGAAGCTAATGATATTGATTTTTCTAATTGGAGTGTATTAGTAGGAGGTTCTGCACTTAGTAAACCTCTAGCTCGTAGAGCGATGGAGAGAGGGATATCTGTAGTCACAGGGTATGGTATGTCTGAGACTTGCCCATTGTTAACTACTTCTTATCTATCATTAGAAACTATCAAAGATGATCTAGAGTCTCAACTAAACATTAGAACTATGACAGGTAGGGCTGCGTTATTAGTAGATTTAAAGATTGTAGATGAGCATGGGAAAGAAGTACCTAAAGATGGGAAGTCCTTAGGAGAATTAGTAGTGCGTGCTCCATACCTAACGATGGGCTATTATAAAGACAAGGCTAAGAGTGAAGAACTATGGGAAGGAGGGTATTTACACACTGGAGATATCGCTTGGATAGATGCTAATAATGACGTAAAAATAGTTGATCGCTCTAAAGATGTGATTAAAACTGGAGGAGAGTGGATGTCTTCACTTGCCTTAGAGGAGATGATAGGTAGTTATCATGGTATTTTAGATGTTGCAGTTGTGGGAATACCAGATGAGAAATGGGGAGAAAGACCTTTTGCATTAGTAGTAGTTAAAGAGGGAGAGGTAATTACAGAAGAACAGTTAAAAAAACACATGCAAAGCTATGTAGATAAGGCTGTTATTAATAAATGGGCTATTCCTGATAGATTTGTATTCGTTAAAGATATACCTAAGACAAGTGTTGGTAAAATTAGCAAGAAACGTATTAGAGAATTGCAAGAATCCAATCAATTATAGGCGTTGTTTGGTGATATAGTAAATTTGCGGTAACTTCCGAACCGTAAATTAACTAACGTAATATGAGATTACCACAAACAACAAAACAATCCAAAAGATCTACTCCTAGCTATTTCTGGAAACAGTTGGGATTAGGTCTTTTTGTGCTAGGTACCCTAACATCCCATGCACAAAAAAAGCCTTTAGATCATACTGTATATGATGGATGGCAAAGTATAGGTGAAAAGTCATTCTCTAATAATGGAGAATGGGTATTGTATCAAGTGAACCCTCAAGAAGGAGATAAAACACTTTACATCTCTACAGCTAAAAAAACGAAACAAATCACTGTGCCTAGAGGAGAAAAGCCTGTATTCACTGGGACGTCTAATTTCTCTGTATTCTCTATTCGCCCTACATATGCTGATTTAAAAGCAGTGAAGAATAAGAAAAAGAAAGAAGATGAGATAGCTAAAGACTCTTTAGGTATTTATAACCTAAAAACAGGAGCTTTAACTAAGAAGTCAGATATCAAGTCATTTAAAGTACCTGAGAAGAAAGGTGATTACTTAGCTTATTTATTAGAGCCAGTTAAGGATACTACTAAAGCGAAAGATAAGAAGGATGCTAAAAAGCCTGCTGCTAAAAAGCCAGGAAAAGATGCTCCACTAGAGTTAGTCTTTGAAAACCTTGTGACGGGGGAGAAGATATCTTATCAAAATGTTACTGATTATTACTTTGATGCTAATGGTCAATACTTAGTTTTTGTAACGAAGGATCCTGCAGAGAAGAAAAAAGAAGATAAGAAAGAAGATAAGAAAGAAGATAAAAAGGACGAAGACAAGAAGGAAGAAAATAAAGAAGTAGCTACTACAACAGAAGCAACAGCTAAAGAAGAAGTTGCTAAAGGGCCTTTCGGAGTTTTTGTTGTTGATTTAAAGACTAAAGCAGTTAAAACGTTACTTGAAGGTAATGGTAAGTATACTCAATTCTCATTTGATGAAGCAGGTAAACAATTAGTATTTATCGGAACGAATGATGAAGAAAAGGTATTAGTAAAGAAGTACGAATTATATTATACTAACCTTACGACGGGTGCTACTGTATTAGCTTCTAATACTATTAAAGGTATGCCTAAAAACTGGGTAGTATCTGAGAATAATAAACCTCGTTTTAGTAAGAATGGTGGACGTTTATACTTAGGTATAGCTCCTCAACCTATTGCTAAAGACACTACACTTATTGCTGAGGATCACGCAGTAGTTGATATTTGGCATTATGGAGAGGATTATATCCAACCACAGCAATTAGTTAACTTAGAAAAAGATTTAAAGAAAAGTTTCTTAGCAACGATTAATTTAAAGGATAAGAGCAAGTTAGTAGCTCTAGCTAATGAGCAAGTAAATGGTAGTCAGTTAGTAGACGAAGGGAATGCTAATATTGTATTTAACTCATCAGACTTCGGTCGTAGAGTAGAAAGACAGTGGGATATCTCAGGTGTATCATCTTATTATGTTGTAGATGTTAACACAGGGAAAGAAGTTGAAGTAGTTGCAGACTTATCTGGTTCAGCGCGTATATCTCCTAAAGGAACGGCTGTTGTGTACTATAATAGTGAGGAGAAGAATTGGTATGCGTATGATGTGAAGACTAAAATCACTAAACAATTAAATAAAGGCTTAACAGTATCATTTGCTGATGAGACTTTTGATATGCCTGATAATGCTTCTGCTTATGGTATTCAAGCTTGGACTGATAATGATGAGTCTGTATTGATTAGAGACCGTTTTGATATCTGGGAATTTTATTTAAAAAGCAATAAAGCGCCGAGAATGATTACTAATGGATATGGTCGTCAAAATAATATCGCATTTGACATCTTAAAATTAGATGAAGAGAAGCGTTCTTTTAGTAGAACAGAACAGTTGATCTTAGCTGCTTTTAATGAGAAAAATAAAGAGGCAGGATTTTTTACTACCGAGATTAATAATACTAATGCATTGAAGCAAGTTTCAATGAATGCTTATAGTGGATATAGTTCATTGTTTAAAGCGAAGGAGGCTAATGTGTATGGGTATGTAAAAGGATCTTTTGTAGAGCCTACTAACTTATTTATCACAGATAATCTAGCGTCTGCGACTCAATTAAGTGATATCAATCAACAACAAAAAGACTATATCTGGGGAACTAATGAATTAGTAGAGTGGACTACACCTAAAGGGTATACTTCTACAGGAGTTTTATTTAAGCCAGAAGGTTTTGACCCTACTAAAAAATACCCGATGATTGTGTATTTCTATGAGAAGGTATCTGATAATTTAAATAGATATGAATCACCAGCACCTACGCCATCTCGTTTGAATATTCCATTCTTTGTAAGTAATGGTTATTTAGTATTCACACCAGATATTAGTTATGTAGATGGACATCCAGGTAAATCTGCCGAAGAGTATATTAACTCTGGAGTAGAGCATCTAAAGAAGAATAGTTGGGTGAATGGTGAGAAGATTGCTATCCAAGGTCAAAGTTGGGGAGGTTATCAAGTAGCACATTTGATTACTGTGACTGATATGTATGCAGCAGCTTGGTCTGGTGCTCCAGTAGCGAATATGACATCTGCTTATGGAGGTATCCGTTGGCAAAGTGGTATGAGCCGTCAGTTCCAATATGAGAAGACTCAAAGTAGAATAGGTAAAACACTGTGGGAAGGGTATGACTTATATGTTGAGAACTCACCATTATTTAAAATGCCTAATGTAAAAACTCCTGTAGTTATTATGCATAATGATAATGATGGAGCAGTGCCGTGGTACCAAGGTATTGAAATGTTTATGGCTTTAAGACGTCTAGGTAAACCAGCATGGATGCTTAACTATAATGGAGATGAACACAACTTAATGAAACGCCAAAATAGAAAAGATATTCAGATTCGTCAACAACAGTTCTTTGACTACTATCTAAAAGATGGTAAAGCACCTGTATGGATGGTAAAAGGAGTTCCTGCTACTATGAAAGGTAAAGATTGGGGATTTGACTTAACGGATGAGAAAGTAAAGTAATCTTTAGATATACTATAAACCCAGAATCAGCGATAGATAGAGAAACGAAAAGTAATTATACAAAATAGCTCTGAATTTCTTCTAAAAGCATACTATAGTATGGTTATAGAGCTAATGAAAGAGCTATGAAGTAGAATTGCTTTGTAGTATTTGGCTAATGCTGATTCTGGGATAAACCAAAGGCTATTCTGTGATGGAATAGCCTTTAGTGTTTAATGTCGTTTTCTACAGAAGAGAATGTCTTTATTTTTAACTCAGAATCAGCGATAGATAGATAAACGAAAAGTAATTATACAAGATAGGTCTGAATTAGTGATTTCAGCATACTATAGTATGGTTATAGAGCTAATGAAAGAGCTATAAAGTAGAATTACTTTGTAGTATTTGGCTAATGCTGATTCTGGGTTTAAGTAATTTATAGAAACGAAAAAAGACAGCGAAGTGCATGCTGTCTTTTTTACTCAATCAAATATATAAATCTACTTTACTTTTTATTTTTCAATAGGTAAGGTACGTGTTAACCAACCTCTTTTATTCGCTGTAATAATAGCGTAAGGAGTAATCCAGAATAGTGTGAATGTATAGAATATACTATAAGGATATGCCCAGAATGATTCTAATAAATTATATCTTTTAGAATAGAAGAATACCTGAATACTAGAGAAGATAAAAATACTTACTAAAGCAGAGCTGATAAACATAATCGGTTGCGTGATTACGAAGTACAGCATTAATATCGTGATAGGATAAGCCATTAATACATTTAACCACTGGTTAAGTAATAAAATTCTCGGTCCTATTTTTGACCCTTCTCTAAAGTTAGTAAAAGCAAATCTACTCATCGCAATATTCTCTCTCACATTACTTCTCTCCCAACGGATGTACATTTTGTACAGCGTTTTATAAGTCTCAGGTGTATTAGTTAGGACATAAGCATTACGTTGGAACAATACATCATATCCTTGTTTTAAGATCATATTAGTCATTGCTCTATCTTCACCGATGTCAGAAGGTTGCCCCATAAATGTTTGGTTAATCCATTCTTCTAAACAGTTCATTACAGCCTCTCTTCTATATCCAGCTAAAGCACCAGGTGTACATAATACAGAACCTAAAGCACTCTGTGCAGAACGAATAAACTCAAAACTGAAGACAAAACTTACATTTAGCATCTTAGGTATAATACCATCTGCAGTGTTTAATACTCTAACATTTCCTCCTACAGCACCACATTTCTCATTGTTTACGAAAGGACTTACTAAGTTTCTAAGTGTGTCTTTCTTAACGATAGAGTCACTGTCTACAGTAACGAATACTTCCCCTTTACCGATGTTAAATCCTCTGTATAATGCGTGTCTTTTTCCTTGATTGCGTTCTTGTTGTAAGATAGTTACTCTATCTCCTAATTCAGCTTTGGCTTTAATCATCCAGTTCCAAGTGTCATCTTTACTACCATCATCTAGAGAGATAATCTCGATCTTTTCAGCTGGGTAATCACTGTTCACTAAACTTACTAAAGTATCATATACTAATCTTCCTTCGTTATAAGCAGGTACTATTACTGTACAGGTAGGTAGTTCTTCATCATTAACAGAAGCTACTGGTTTATATCTAAAGTATAAATACACAATATATAATAAGAAGCTTATCTGTAAGACAAATAGAATTAATCCGAAGTTGATAATACTAGCTCCCCAAAAAGTTTTAATTCTTTCGAAGTGTATTTTTTCAAAGTATGGTTGTAATCTATAAATAAAGTATAAACCTATCCCCATTAGTAAAAATGTACTACCTAAAATAAGGTAATCTGTTTTAGAAAGCGATTTACCGTTTAAAATATCTAGTCTCTTTTTACTATCGTTTGTGGCGTCTTGTGAATTGGCTGTTTTGTTCGTTTGCATAACCTTATCTTTTAATAATTGTTATACTATTTGGCTTACGCTGATTCTGGGTTTAACCTGTCCATTTTAATGTGGTTAGAATTCATTTAGGTTGTTAGTAAATAAAATCTAATAGCAGGCTAAATCATCAAATAGTATGTAAATACTGTTTCAATAGTTGTGCCATCCCTTCTAGAGGGCTTATAGGAGCTTTTTTAACATTATATGTGACCCATAGTGTAGATAGTTGGGGAATCAAGTGAGGACGAAATACTCTGTTTTGTCTTTTGATGGTATTTTTTGTCTACTAATGCTTAGTTAATATGTGATGTTTTGAGAATATTAGCGATGATAAAGGGATATTATAATTCTTTATAAGATGTAGTAAAAAGGCTATTTTTGTATACAAATAAGTGAATAGGCACAACTTAAAAAACGAAGTTATGAAAGAACTAATAGGAGATTATAAAGCAACGCTTGATTTAGGAGAAATGACACTAGATCTAGTATTACATATTAATGAAGATAAAGAAGTTACCATAGATTTGCCTAGTCAAGGGGCAATGGGACTTGAAGCGAGTAATGTAGTAATCAATGATACAGCTGTTGCATTCTCTATAACAGCTATGGCAATGAGTTTTTCAGGAGTTGTTGTAGAAGATAAAATAGAGGGAATAATAAAGCAGATGGATCAAGAAATATCTGTTGTCTTTGAAAAAACGATTATTACTCTTCCAGGTAAACCTTCTCTTGTATCTACAGAAGAAGAACTAATAGCCTTAGCAAATAAAGAACATGGAACCTATAAATACAGTGTAGAAGATTATTTTCAACGCCCTACGTCATCTAGTTTTCAGTTGTCACCAAATGGGAAGTATCTGTCTTACCGTGAGAAGGACGAGAAGAATAAACGTCACGTTTATGTGAAAGAGATAGCTTCAGGTAATGTTATTCGCGTAATAGAAGAGGGAGAAGAATTAGTACGAGGATATGGGTGGATAAATGATGACCGATTAGCTTATATGATGGATAATGGAGGAGATGAGAACTATCATATCTATGCTGTTAATGTTGATGGAACGAATAATATAGATTTAACTCCATTTGACAAGGTTCAGGCTGGTATATTGAATATGCTAAAAGAGCAGAAAGACTATATCATTATCTCGATGAACTTAGAGAATGCCCAAATCTTCGAGCCGTATAAAATAAATATCAATACAGGTGAATATACCAAGTTATTCACTAATGATGATCCTTCTAACCCTGTATCTGACTATGACTTTGATAAAGATGGTAATCTTAGAGGGTATTCTAAAATGTATAATGGTGTGCAGACACAGTACTTCTATAAAGTAGAAGGAGGAAGTGAGTATGAGTTGTTCCATACGATTAACTGGTCTGATACTTTTTCACTGATGGCATTTAACTATGCTTCTAAGAATAAAGACGAAGCCTATGTATTGACGAACCTAGATTCAGATAAGCAACGTATTGTATTATATGATTTTAAAGCGAAAACTGTCG
>JBOFGJ010000249.1:0-1519 GCA_051649065.1 Flavobacterium sp.
AAAGCTATACTTTTAGAGGGGAAGAAGAACACAAGTATTATCTTCAAGACTTCTACAACACTACTAATCCTACTGTGATAGACAGACACAGTGAACAACGCTTCACTAGTAATGAGCCTCTTACTTCTAATAACTTCAAATTTGGAGTAGATTACTCTCTTTCTTCTAAGACAACTATTGGTTTCTTATTCGATGCTAAAATCGGGAGATACGAAGATTATTCTAAAGGGTATAATATGATCTATGCTCCTATAGAAACATTGAATTCGCATATTAATACAGACAACGGAAATAAAGAGCATTGGTATGACTATACGTTTAACCTAACAGCTACACACCTATTTAATGAAAAAGGTAGTAAAGTAGATGTAGATTTAGAATATGAAACTTCTAAGTTTAGATCTGAACAGTCTCAATTAACTGAAGTTTTATTAAACAACTCTAATGCTCCATATAGAAATAGACGTGGATATATTCCATCACAATTTAAGGTATTTAATGGTAAATTAGACTTTACCTTACCTCTAGATGATAAGCACACTTTAGAGACAGGATGGAAGTCAATTGTCAAATCAAATGACAACCCTTCTGTTTATGAATTTCAAAATAACTCAGGGTGGGAAGTAGATCCTGCTTCTACTAACCATTATAAATACAATGAACAGATACACGCTGCTTATGCTAACTACAAGCTTAGTTTAGAGCATTGGAGTTTTCAAGTAGGAGTTCGTTCAGAGTTTACCCAAACTGAGATAGATCAAAAAACAAGTAAAGAATACAGCAAAAACGATTATACTAAACTATTCCCTAGTGCTTCTATCAAGTATGAAACAGATAATGCACACGGATTCTATGCTTCGTATAGCAAGCGTATTAATAGACCTAGTCACTTTGACTTAAACCCGTTCCGTTTTTATGATGATCCTTTTAACTACTGGCAAGGTAATCCTAAGTTAAAACCAGAGATCACACACGCTACTGAAGCTGGGTATACTTGGAGTAAATACCTTATCGCAAATGTGTACTTTAGTGTAACGAATGATGTAATGACAAATGTATATGACTACCAACAAGATACTGGCATCTTAGTCAATACACAAGAGAACTTAAACAAGTCTTATCATTACGGGTTTAACGTTACTGGTACTGTTAGTCCATTCGAATGGTGGTCGATGAGTAATATGTTCAACTTGTTTAACAACAAATATGAAGGGTCTTACCAAGGTACAGAGATTAACAGTTCACAAGTAGCTTTTGTTTTTAACTCACAAAACAACTTTACGATTGTCAAAGGATTAAAAGCAGATATAAATGCACAATACTTCTCTAAAGCTAACTTAGGTTTATATAAAAGAGATGGTTATTTTGACTTAACAATAGGACTTTCTAAAGCCTTATTAAGTGATAAAGCAACGATTAAGCTAGCCGTTACAGATGTATTAAAGACTGTTGACTATAATATCACAGGTGATAACTTTAACTCTCGTATTCGCAAGAAATATGATCTAGATAGCCGCAT
>JBOFGJ010000250.1:0-1067 GCA_051649065.1 Flavobacterium sp.
GAGGTATTAAACCTACATATGATAGTCAAGACAATATAACAGGGTATACAGGAGATATTAGAAGAGAGACTAAGGGAGGATTGGACAATAATAGAAATAAGAATACTAGATTAGAAGATCAGCGAATTCAGAATTATTCATTAAGTGGAACACACTTGTGGTCTAGTAACTTAGATATGGATTGGTCAGTTAATTATTCTCGTGCATCTGAGGATCGTCCAGGAGAGCGTTATCTAGACTTTCAAAATAAGAAAGTATCTATGACACAGCATATTTCTGATGGTAAATTTCCTATGGTAATTTCTGCTCAAGATACTCCTGATAAGTTTAGCTTTAGAAAACTATCAGAGAATGATAACTTTACTAAGGATAGCGAATTCGGAGCGAAGTTAAACTTCAGAATTCCATTCTCTGTTATCGTGGATCAAAAGGGTAGATTGAGATTTGGAGGTAGATTGAGATTAAAGGATAAGAAGAGAGATAATATGTTCTATGAGTTTACACCATTAGCAGGTAATGCTATAGGTAGCTTAGACGCAGTACCTAATAATTACTATAACGGTAATGATTTTCAACCGGGAAGTAAGTACGTACCAGGCTATTTTGCATCAAATAAGTACTTAGGAGGTTTAGATTTACACAATTCGGGATTATTTAAAAAAGAAGCTGTTCCAGCAGAATATTTAGCACTGAATTTTAAAGCAAAAGAGAATATCTATGCTGGATATATTCGTTGGGATCAAGATTTTAATGAGAACTTATCGATGATTTTAGGTGCTCGTATAGAACATACAAGTATTGATTATACAGGAAATCACATCGTAGATGAAAGTGACTTAAAAGGGACAGTAAACAATACAAATAGTTATACAAATGTACTTCCTAGTATTACTTTTAAGTACGATACAGATACAGACTGGATCTACAGAGCGGCATTTACTACTGCTTTAGCTAGACCAGATTATTACGCATTAGCTCCTTATATTAATGTTGCTTCTCAAGATAACAGTATAGCAGCTGGTAATCCAGATTTAAAAGTTACTTATGCTTATAACTTTGATTTAATG
>JBOFGJ010000251.1:0-14633 GCA_051649065.1 Flavobacterium sp.
ATTCTTTTTTCTTTGTCATCATTATAAGTAGTTAACTGGATTCGTATTTACTGTTGATAAAATAACTGCAAAAGTAGTTATTTTTTTTGAAAGAAACTCAGTTATATAATTTTTTGTATACCTTTCACTTTCAAAATGCCCAATATCTGCTAAAACCATTTGGTTTTCAGCTTGATAAAAGTCGTGATATTTCAGATCTGATGTGATATATGCATCTGCCTTTTGCGACAATGCACTATTTATAGCAAAACTGCCAGATCCTCCTAATACAGCTACTCTTTTTATCTTCTTACCTAACAGAGCGCTATGTCTAATACCTCCTGTACCTGTCTTCTCCTTAACCATTTGCAAAAAGGCTACCTCATCCATCTCTTCTGCTAAGTCACCGATCATTCCCATTCCTACATTCTGAAGTTTATTCTCTAGATTATATATTTCGTAAGCTTTCTCTTCATAATAATCTAAAGCAAATAATGCCTTTAAGATCTTACCTTGTAAGTGTTTCTCAAAGACTACTTCTACTTTCACTTCTTCTACCTCTTCATAATTCAACGCTTGTCCTATAACAGGTGTACTTTTCTCGTTTCCTCTAAAACTTCCTTTTCCTTCAGAAGTGAAACTACACAAATCATAGTTACCTATCGCTCCTGCTCCAGCATTAAACAGTGCTTGTCTTACCCCTTCTGCATTCCCACGAGGTGCATAAGTAACCAACTTTTGAATATAACTCTCCTTTGGAATTAATATACTTGTATTACCTATCCCTAATGTATCACAGAATATTTTATTCACACCATCCTGATGGTTATCTAAAGCTGTATGAATCGCATAAATAGCTATATCATTCTTTATTGCCTTAATAACAGCACGTTCTACATAATTCTTACCTGTTATTTTCTTCATTCCAGAGAATATAATAGGGTGAAAACACACTACCATGTTACACTTTTTCTCGATAGCTTCCTCTATAACAGTTTCTAAAGCATCATGACATACTAGAATACCTGTAACCTCTTGCTCATAATCACCTACTAATAATCCTACATTATCAAACCCCTCTGCATAAGACAGAGGTGTCATCTCTTCTAATACTGGAATAACTTCTCTTAATTTCATTTGTTTTATTTTTAAACCAACTATAAACCTTAAAACTATAGAAAGCATTTATAGGATAATTTTCTCAAAGATAAAAAATATAGTAATTTCGTCTTATGGAATTACTGCGAAAATTACTTTTTCCTTTTGCCGTCCTATATGGGGGCATTACTACGCTGCGCAATTACCTTTATTTTATAAATGTATTTAAGCGTACATCCTTCTCTATACCTACTATAGTAGTAGGGAACTTAAGTGTTGGTGGCACAGGCAAAACACCAATGGTGGAATATATCATCCGATTACTAAAAGATCAATATCACATCGCAACATTAAGCAGAGGGTATAAACGCAAGAGTGAAGGTTTTTTCTTAGCGGATCAAAATACAACAATGGAACAGATTGGTGATGAACCATTTCAATATCATCACAAATTTGATAATATAAGTGTAGCTGTAGATGCAAAAAGAGTAAATGGTATCCAAAATATTCTTAAACGCAAAAGCGATACCCAAGCTATCGTTCTTGACGATGCTTATCAACACTTAGCTGTGAAAGGCGGATTCAATATATTATTAACAACATATGATGAGCCTTATTATAATGACTATATGCTGCCAACAGGCAACCTAAGAGAGTCTCGTAAAGGGGCGAACAGAGCTGACATAATCGTAGTCACTAAATGTCCTTCTAGTTTGTCTATTGATAATCAGAATTTAATTGTTAAAAAATTAAAACTAAAACCGGGACAATTGTCTTTTTTTACGTATATTGAATTCAGTAAACTTGCATATTCAAAGTCTGATTCAATACCAGTGGAACAGTTGAGAAGTGAAGAGTTTTTAATGGTTGCGGGTATAGCTAAACCACAGAGTTTTTTTGACCATTTAAAATGCGAAAAAACTCTTTGTTTAACATTTCCTGACCATCATCATTTTTCACCAACTGATATTGAACTAATTTTGAGCAAAGCAAAAGAGAATAAGATTATTACCACTGAGAAAGATTATGTTCGATTAAACGGATTAATCCCATCAGACAAATTATATTATTTACCAATTCAAACCTCCTTTTTAAGCAAACATGAGGAGTTTGACAAAACAATTTTAAACTATGTGGGATCAAGTTCAAGAAACGGTTAAGTATTTAATTGACAAGACACAATTCAAACCTGAAATAGGTATTGTTTTAGGTTCAGGTTTAGGAAACCTAACTGCTGATATTAAAATCGAGCATGAAATTCCTTATTCAGACATTCCTAACTTCCCTGTATCTACTGTTAAGGGGCACAAAGGTGCTTTAATCTTCGGTACTATTGGCAATAAGAAAGTTGTTGCTATGCAAGGACGTTTCCATTACTATGAAGGATATGAGATGGCTAAAACTGTATTTCCTATCCGCGTGATGAAATACATGGGAGTAGAAACACTAATCGTATCTAATGCTTCAGGAGGTGTTAACCCTTCTTTTAAAGTTGGTGATATTATGATTATCACAGATCATATCAACGCATTCCCTGACCACCCATTAAGAGGTCATAATGACGAGCGCTTTGGTCCTCGTTTCGTTAATATGAATGATGCATATACAGGAACATTAGTTAAGAAAGCACAAGAAATAGCTAAGGCTAAAAACTTCGATATTAAACAAGGAGTATACTACGGACTACAAGGTCCTACTTTCGAAACACTAGCAGAGTATAAGATGGTGCGTATCGTTGGTGCTGACTGTGTAGGTATGTCTACTGTACCTGAAGTAATCGTAGCACGCCACATGGATATGAAAGTATTTGGTATCTCTGTTATCTCTGATATGGGGAACGAAGAAGGTATCGTAGAAGCTCACCATGAGGACGTTCTTAAAGCTGTAGAAGCTGCAGAACCTATTGCTCGTGAGCTAATCAATGAGTTAATTAAAACTATGTAATTAGTTTTTCTTATAATGTAATTTTTAGAGATACTTCTTCATTGAAGTATCTCTTTTTTTGAGACCTGTTTAGATTCGCTGCGTGGTTTTCTTTAAGAATACTACAGAGAACCTAAACAGGTTCTTTTTTTCACCTTCTATCTCATGCTAGTATAACAATAACAGTTTGATTGCATAGTGATCGCATTAAAAACGGCCAAAACTATGCGACCAATATGCGATCACTATGCGACCATTATGCGACCACCCCGAAAAAAGCCTGACAAAACAATGAAATTGTACACAAAAAAAAGCCACCGAAGTGACTTATTTGAACTCTCTATTGTTATAAATTAATCTATAATTTGCATTTTTTTCATAATGAATGTGGCATTCTTATTCTGACATACACCATCTCTTATCTTGTAGTCAAAGTGTAAATCATCTTCTTTAATCTCCACCTCAAAACATTTATTGATTAGAATATCAGGGAATTTATTCGTTGTCTCACACACCTCTAAATCATGGGTAGCGATCACACCATAGGTTTTCTCTCTTATTAATTTATGAATCACTCCTATCGTTCCACTTTGTTTATCATCAGAATTAGTTCCTCTCAGAATCTCATCTAATAATACAAAACACGATTCCTCTCTCACTTGTTCTATAATCATCTTTAGCCTTTTTACCTCTGCATAGAAATATGACTCACTATCATCTAGTGAATCTGTTAATCGCATAGACACAAAAAGCGGTAGTGGAAAGAAACTTGCCTTACTAGCACAGATAGGTGCTCCTATACCTGCTAATACAAGATTAACCCCTATAGTACGCAAGAACGTACTTTTTCCAGACATATTTGACCCTGTAAGAATCACAAAACGCTGACTGCTAAATTCGATATTATTACACACTCTCTTCTTCTCATTAAGAAGTGGATGTCCTAAATCTTTAAAACTCATCTTGCCCTCTTCATTTATAACAGGGAAGGTATAATGTCTGTTGTTATAAGATAAGTTCGCAAGCGAGTTTAATGCCTCTACTTCTCCTATAATCTCAATAGCCTTAGGTACTAAGTGTCCTTTCTCTCTTTTCCAATCTAAGAAGCTATTAAGCACATGTACATGATATTGCATAAATCCATTAAACACCACCATCACAAAGATATTAGCTACAGTCTCCATCTGCTCGAATAATCGAGATAGTGCCTTTAATTCTTTACTAGCTTGAAACGAATCTTTATTCAATTCACTGATATACGTCTTCATTTTCTCAGTAGCAAAGTTCTCTCTTTCGATACGTTTAATTATTGCACTACAGCTTTCTATAGTTTCGTGTACTTTGTCAGCACCACCTAACTCCTTCTGTATGTGTCTAATATTAGATAAAGCAATAATCAAGTTTATAGAGAATAAACTCGATATCACATACCCTAGAGCAGGTATATTGAGCACGTAATATAGCACTATAGACACGCCTAATGCTAATGGCAATATATAACTAAGTGCTTTCACAAGCTTACTTATAGTTAACACCTCTGTCTCACTCCATTTTTTTAACCTTAGATAAGACTTCTCATCTAGATTAGCTAACTTGCTATATGCATAAATCTCCTGTCTCCATTCTATTTTTTGAGAAAGCTCTTTGACTGCCTCTTGATTCTCTAATATCTCCTTAGCACTTAGCTTCCCTTTTAGCATATCTGCCAACTTCTGTTTACCGATAAAAGTCGCTGTTCTATTTAGATACTGATAAAGAGATTTGTACCCAAATATATCTAGGTCAAAAGCATAAGGATGTTCTGTAGTCTTAAACTCACTACCATCTTCAAATGGTCTCTCATCTTTCTCTACGAAGTTTAGTTCATCTGTATTAATATCTTTAAGTGCCTGTACATAACGCATCTTCCACGAGTAGGTAGCATGTATCTTTAATAGGGCTAAAAATAAAACGATAGCACCTCCCGTAATATATAAATAGAAAGTATCTGCGTTAGATAGCGCTAAATAAAAGAAGTATATAACTGCAAAAAACACTAATAAACGAATAGCTCCTACCAGTTTATACTTGCCTCTAATAGCGTTGTATTTAGTATTAAATAATAATTGGCTTTTCTTATAAATTTCCATTGGATGTTAATTGGCTTGAATGTTCTCAATAGGTGATTACAACAAATATACGCTATTAAAAAATATTCGACTGCCTTAATTAAGGTATAAAATCAAGAATCTATTGTTTATATTAAGGAATAAATAGGACACTAAATTCTCGTTAACCCAGAATCAGCATTAGCCAATTACTACAAAGTAATTCTACTTTATAGTTCTTTCATTAACTCTATAACCATACTATAGTATGCTGAAATCACTAATTCAGATCTGTTTTGTATAATTGCTTTTTATTTATCTGTCTATCGCTGATTCTGGGTTTAATTAATGCAAATAATACTAAATTAGTCATGTACAAAATTAGACAAATATGTATCAAAATTTTTTTGATAAAAAAGGCTATATCTACTTACCTAATTTCTTCTCTGAAGAGGAACTTATACAGGTTGAAGATATCCTTATAAAATTTCATAGCCAGTGGCTAATTGAATTTAAGCAAGAGTATAAAAAACATTTGATTAATAGTCATAGCCTTACTAGTAGTCCCCATATCACAAGAAATGAACGATTAAGATTGTTTCATTTTATCACTAATGTCCGAATTCTAGAGATAATTCAGGCAATTTTCCCTTTAAAAGCAAAGTTCTTGAACACACAGTTATTTTTTGATCCTTATAACAAAGAACAAAAAAACTATTGGCACAGAGATATCCAATACACAGGAATAAGCATTGAAGAACAAAAAGAAAAAATACTACACGAGAATGTAGTACATTTTAGAATACCACTAAAACCAGAAGCAGGTATAGAACTTGTACCAGGTAGTCACCGCTTATGGGACTCACCAATAGAAGAAGACACTAGGCTATCCAAAAACAATCGCATACCTAGTGATGCTCTAGAGGGGGGACAGTCATTCTCACTTAATAGGGGAGATCTATTTATATTCTCTGCTAATACTATCCATAGAGGACTGTACGGTAGAGAACGCTTCTCGTTTGACATCATCTATTGTGACGACACACCTGTATTTCATGCATTTATAGATCCGAAAAACCAACCTACTAAAGAGGAGTTGATTACACTAGATAAGACTGTATTTTAATCAAACGCCCTTAATTTATTCTATGACAGGTTCCGTAACTTGTTCTGTCTTGTTTACTTTTATTTCTCTTGACAACATTGATAACCATGTCTTAATACTAAACTGTTCCCAGCCCTTTTTGCCTAAGTCATGACAACGTCTAGTACCTTTTCCAAAAATATAAGCAAGTAAGGCACCAAACACAAGAAGAAAGACTATCCCAAAGAATGTTCCACTAAGCCTCGCAAATACATTGAAAATCAAAACTAACAGAACAAAATAAATAACTAAACTCATTATATATTCTCTTCTACCAATACTTCCTTTATAAGAAAATGCCTCTTTAATCACAACTCTTCATTTTTATTTTAAGAATCAAAAGTAAACAAAAACTAGTGAAAAATCACTTCCCTTAGATAAGTAATAGATAAGCTTATTGAGGATAGAGCAACGTTTTGTATAACTATATTGGTTACTGTTGTTTTACCCTAAACAATATGACACCTTATGACAAATGTGTTAAACAATTAAACAACACCTTCTGATTAAACAATAAGAACCCTATATTTAAGGTTATATCTATAACCAACTAGAAATAAAAACTATAATATGAGATTTTTATTCACTTTACTAGTGGCTTTAGTAATCACCAAGACTAAAGCACAAGAGTTAATAATACAACCACTACTTCCTCCAGACACTAAAGAACTAACAGACCTGTCTTTCCTTAAAGAAGAGCTCAAAGACAAACAAATCGTCATGCTAGGAGAACAAACACATATGTATGATAATATCTTTGAGATGAAGACAAGAGTAGTTGAATATCTACACCAAGAAATGGGCTTTACTACTTTCGCTATGGAGTCTCCTGTATATGATATATGGAAGATGAATCAACAGGGGTTTAGTCCTGATGCGTTTAATCAAGCTATATTTGATTCATGGAGTAAAAGCCAAGAGTTTCAAAGATTAGTTAAGTATATAGAAGATAACAAACTTAAAGTTATAGGATATGATCCGCAAATCCTAAATGAGGCTATCTTCATAGAAGACTTCTTTACTTATCTAGAGCAACAAAAAATAAGTTTAAAGCTTGACTCTGATGACTTCGGTGTCGCAATAGAAGCATTGCTAGTTACTTATAAATACGATAATCAAGATATCACGTTTACTGCTTTTGAAAAAGAGCTTAAAAGAATAATTACTGCTATAGAGAGGTTACCTCAAACAGACACTAATCTTACTTGGGTACAAATCACTAAAGGTCTTCTAAGCACTGCACAATCAGTCAATGATACGAAAGAACCTATTATGACAAGTGACCTTGCCTCTAAAGATGACAACTATCGCGATAAGCAGATGGCGGATAACTTAATACAGTATATTAAAAGGCATCCTCAAGAAAAAATCATGGTATGGGCTGATAATATCCATGTTATGTACAGCAACCCGAATAGTGAAAATGTACAGGCAAGAGCCTTCATCTCTATGGGACGACAGATAAAAGATTATTATAAAGAGAAAGTATTTAGTCTAGGTACGTTACATGCTAATGATTCCCTGTTCGATACAGGGACACGTACATTACATGCTACTCCTATTCAAGAAAGTTCTTTTGAAGATCAGTTACAGAAGTTAAACACTCCTTATCTGTATATTTCTTCTAATCAAGAAGCTATGCATCAACCTATGGATACAAGGCTACTTCACTTCGTAGAATATACGAAGGAGAGACTAGACCTATTTCACGATGGTTATATATTTCTAAATACTGCTTCACAAGCAGAACGAAAAAAGATAAAGAAACAAGATACCCAAAACAATGTAATTGTACCTTCTGAAGAAATTAAGCAAGAACAAGGTTCTTTTAAAGGACAACTATTAGATAAAGACACTCAACAGCCTATCGCCTTTGCAACTATCATTTTAGTAGAACAAGATATTTATAGAGTAACGGATGACAATGGGTATTATGAACTGCCTTTTGACCCTAAGACAAAAGGTAACTCTACACTAGAGATACAAGCTCTAGGGTATGATAACTATAGTGTATCATTAAATGAGTTAGCTTCTGTTATCTCCTTAGAATCGAACTTTGACTTACTAGATGAATTAGTTATCACCAAACAACTTAGTCCAAAAGAAGTACTCCGCCTTGCTATCAAAAAGAAAGCTGAAAACCACCCTACTGAACCATTTAACTTCACTAGATTTAGTCATGAATTAATCTATAAGAACGATACTAAAATATTTGATCTTGAAATGATAACTAAAGATTATCAGGAAACTTATTTAGGCTTATATAGAACAACTTTTGAGGTACAACAAGTAAAATGGAACAACAGGAGTATTAAGAACATAAAAAATACAGACCATATTTTTAGAGGCAGAGAGAATCCGATTCAATACTCAAATATATTACACAAAAGAAAATACAAGAAATTTAATCTTTCGTTTATAGAATCAAAAGATCCTAATGATAGTAACTTATATGTTATCGCATTCGAAACAGAGAGAGAGGGATGGAATTACACTAATAAAGTTGATCCCTCTAAATACTCAGGTAGAATTTATATTAATCAAGATAACTATGCTATAGTAAAAGTGGTTGAAACATGGGAATCATCATTAAATGCTGATTATTTAAAAAGTAAGTATAAACACCATTCTAATATAGAGCGTATTGCATTAAAAACTGTTAAGGATGAAAATATCAGTGTATTCAAAGATCTTCTCAATAATGGTAAATACTATGCTACTAACTTCTTCTATAGATCCTTTAGTGAAGTAACTTATCAAAATGGAGAAAAACATAATTTCACCAACTCTACTGACTCACATTTATTTGATTTAAAAACAAATGACGTCGAATTCATAGAGTATGAATTTAAAAACAAAAACAAAACTTTACTAGATAGAGTTTCTTACAATGAGGACTTTTGGAACAACTTCTACAAAGAAAACCCTCAGTATAGACAATAATTAAGTTAATCAAAAAGAGCTGTAACTAACTATTAGCTACAGCTCTACTTTGATTTATAAATCCTATGATATCTATTTTGTTATCACCATAATTCCGAATGCTCCACCTCTACTACCATACATCACATCTGTCTGTTTAGATTTCTCATACTTAATTTCCTTTACATCTTCTATTTTCAGTAGAGCTAAGTCTTTTGACTTTACAAATGTACTACCGTCTGCTGTTCCTTTTTTATCTATTAGTAAAACATCATATTCACCAGCTTCTACTAAAGGCACAGCTCCTTTATTATATAGTTTACATGTATTGATATACATCTCCTCAACATACTGCTGTAATGTCAACTTATTACCTAAATTACTTTCAGAAATCTTCTGAACAGAAGTAGGTAAGCTATCCTTAATCACAGTTGTTTTATCTTGAGGTTCTTGCGCGAAAGAAAACACCGTAACACACAGTGTTACAGCTATATATTTTAATTTATTCATGGTTTAGAGAGTGATTTTTTGTGAATACAATTTACTCTTTCTAATCTTAAAATAAATATAAATCTAGTACCTTTAAGTGATAATTAACACAGCTATATTACAATTAGCTATTCACGTTAACAACTACCACACTAATGCCTTCTCCTCATTCTTCCAAACTAACAAACGGAAGTCCTCATAGATATCTGCATTTCCGATAGTATGCGTATCTCTAACCTTTTTATTTAATGTCAACTTATGTAGTATCCCAGCATGTGTCCCTACATATAATGTTTTATTATCCTCTGACAAAGTCATTCCACTAATAGTAGATCCTAAATAATGTTGCCATAATTCTCCTCCTTCTGTACGAATAGCTCTTATATACCCATAAGCATCACCTAAAATGTAATAATCCTCTAAAGCCACACCTGCGTATACACGCATTCCATCATCTAGTGTTATTGCATCCTCATGTTCTTCCCATGCAGGAATATTCATTCCATTTAATTTGGCTGTTTCCACACCTATAGAAGCACCGTTATAGAAATGACATGAATTACTCAATAGTTGTTTATCATCACTAGAGAAAAGGCAGTAATGAGGATAAGATGATTGTGTCCCTATAATTCCTACTTTATCACCAGCGCTATTTAGCACAGCATGATCTCTACCCTGATCTCCTACTACTATATATTTATTATCATAAGATAAAGTGGCATTCTCCATATCAATATTAGTGTCGAAATCTTCGTCATTATCTTCATTTAAAGGATGAAGTAATAGCTCTTGTCCTTTACTTAATAAATAAATTCCCTCAGAAGAAATAAACAATACTTTCTGTCCATCATTAAATGGTATAAGTCTTGTAATGCCAGTATCTTTTAATACCTCTAATGCAAACTCAGCTATTACGTCTCCTTCCCACCCTTGACGAGTGACTATTTTATCTGTATATGCTATCGCATAGACATTATTACGCATAGACTGCCCGATACTTCTAATCTCTTTATCTAAGCTAGTCAACTCTGTTCCATTCACTAAATAAGCCTGTCTATCTTCGTATGAAGTCCCTTGCATAAAAGCAACTACATCTTCTGAGATAGAACAGATATCTCCTATATACCCTCCCTTGTCATCTAACATTTCCACCAATGGACTATGTGCAGGAGCAAACTCTTCTCTAAAAGCAGTGACAGTACCATTCGCATTAGCTTCTCTTAGTAGCTTAATAACTCTTTCTCCTATCTTACCTCTAGTATCCACAGCTTCCTCACCTTCCCAATTATCCCATCCATGTTCATTACCGAAAGCTACCATTTCATTAATATCCTTAGCGTATTTCGCTCCTTTTAAGCTCCACTCACGTTGTAACTCTTCTCTTGTTTTCATGTTTTATTCGTTTTATTAATGGCTAAAATACACTCTTAAGATCATCTAATTAATACCTTTATTCCGCTATTTTACATTCACCTAGATCTCTATTAATCTCACTAAATATCCATCAGGATCTTGTACTACGAACTGCTTTTGTCCAAACTCTACTTTTGGAGCTACTCAATACCAACGCACTTCTAAAGAAATAAATACTTTATAATCTGCTTTGGCTAATCGTTCTAATATCTATTCTACAGAGCCTACTTCTATCTTAAAGTTTATTCCTCTACCATAAGATCTCTCTAATATCCCCGTCCCCCATTCCCTATCACTGGGATTATACTGTTCTAACATTATCTATGCTTCGCCTAACCCTAAGTAAGCGAAGTTCTCCTCTGGGCGATCATACATCACCTCAAAACCTATTAAACTAAAACGCTAAGCTTATCTTTATATCTGATACTACCAACTCTGGCACTAAGGCCGCCCACTTTATATCTTGACTTCGCATACATAATCATTTTAGTAAAAATACGATTTATTAGACACAACAAAAGCTACCAATCAGGTAGCTTATATCATTCTAAAACTAATACTCTTCATTAAACCCAGATTACGCATTAGCCAAATACTACAAAGCAAATCTACTTCATAGCTCTTTCATTAGCTCTAAAACCATACTATAGTATGCTTGTGTCACTAATTCAGACCTATCTTGTATAATTACTTTTCGTTTATATGTCTATCGCCTAATCTTCGTTAAAAGAAAACTCACTCCACACTAATTCCCAAAAAGGATTATCTAAATCAAAACGCTCATTATACAATCTCTCTATTTCCTCTTTAGACAACTCAGATTCTGTCAAATAAATCATATACTTCACACATTCTTCAAAATCCTCTAAAGAATTTGCTACTAATAGTGGTTCCCATTTACCTGCTCCATGCTCTGCAAAGTACACAGGAAATCCTTTCTCTTCTTCTGTGATATCTATCCAATAAGGATCATTAGCATAACCACTACATATTACATACCAATTGGGATGAAAGTCACCTTCCTTAGTTCCTGTGATATCTTCTCCTTCTACACTATTAAATTTATAACCATCTTGAAAACTCTCAATATCTTCATTATTAGGATAAAACTGTGGCATAAAATAATGAGTGCATTCTAGTCTGCTATTTATAAAATCTTTAATTACTTGTGTTAAAATCATATTTGTATTCTATTTGTACAAAAGTAACTTTTAATATTTAAGACAACTCTAAACTTGTTTTCCCTTCATCATTTTGTTCCAATACAGATAAGGTAATAAATACTTTTTCAACATCCACAGACGCCAATGCTCTTTATTACTCGTTGTTACAAACAATTGTTTTAGTTTAGGATCAGGTATAAACTCATTTTTATAATTAAACTCAGCCAATACTAACTTGCCATAACCTGTTATTAATGGACAAGACGAATACCCCAGGTAACCTTGATTATCTGCTTCTTTATTATCTAACAACTTACATAAATTATCTACCACTACAGGGACCTGTTTACGAATAGCAGCTCCTGTTTTAGCTGTAGGAAGTCCTGCCACATCACCTAACCCAAAAATATTAGGATATCTATTATGCTGTAGACTGTTCAAATTAACATCAAGCCACCCTGCTGTATTCACGAGATTAGATTCTCTTACAAACGGGGGTGGTGATTGTGGTGGAGCTAAGTGCAAAAAGTCAAAAGACATCTCTATCACACTATCATCAGTAGCACTAGTACTTCCATCAGATATCACCACACATTTATTATCTAACATATTTGTCTGCTTAAAATACACTTTTTTATGGTCAGCATCTATTTTAATCGGATTGTGAAAAGGTTTAAAGTCTATGCCATATCTATCTACAACTTGCATTAAAGTATCTGCTATTACTTTTACTCCAAAAATTACACTACCAGGCATTGGAAAGTAAACCTTAGTACTCTTGTCAATCCCTTTTTTGCGAAAGTAATCACATGCTAAATACATAATCTTTTGAGGAGCTCCTCCACATTTAATTGGTGTATTTGGTTGGGTAAAAATAGCTGTTCCACCTTTAAATTCTTGTAACAACTTCCATGTATACTCTGGGTCAATATAATTACTACATACCACACCTTTCTCCACAGCGTCAGCTAATCCCTCTATCAGAGATAAATCATTTACTAATCCTGGGCAAACCACTAGGTATTCGTACGTATACACTTGTCCTCCTTTAGTACTAAGACAATTATTATCAGCATCCATAGAAGTCACCATATCCCGAATCCAATCAACTCCTTTAGGTATAAGATCCTTTGTTGGTTTTATTGTTTTCTTCTTATCATAAGCTCCTGCCCCTACTAATGTAAATGCAGGTTGATAGTAATGTAGTTCTGAAGCGTCTATAATACCAATCTCTAGATTTCGATTACACTTCTTTAACTGAGCTGCTGTCATTATACCAGCAGTCCCTGCTCCTATAATGAGGATTTGATAATGAGTTTTCATAATCTACAATATTGTTTAGGTTAATATACTAAAATAATAATCATCTATAACTTATTAAGTAACATTTGTTACAATACTATTTCAAACACAAAACACACACCCAATAAAACAAAAAAAAGAGAGATGATCTCTCACCTCTCTTCATATATAAATAAAATAGTCTAATTCTTATTCTCCCTTCTTAGCTCTTCTTGATCTAGCTAATAAAGTGTTCTTTAATAACATTGCTATAGTCATTGGTCCTACACCTCCTGGTACAGGAGTGATAAAAGCAACTTTCTTACTCACCTCATCGAAGTCAACATCTCCAGCTATTACGTATCCTTTTGGGTTAGTCTCGTCTGGCACACGTGTGATACCCACGTCTACAACTGTTACACCATCCTTCACCATATCCCCTTTTAAGAAATAAGGTACTCCTAATGCAGAAATAATGATATCTGCTTCACGAGTAATCTCTGCGATATTCTTCGTACGGCTATGTGTAAGCGTTACAGTAGCATCACCAGGATATCCTTTGCGACTTAACAAGATACTCATCGGACGTCCCACAATATGAGAACGACCTATAACTACCACGTTCTTACCTGCTGTTTCTACTTTATAGCGTTCTAATAATTCCATGATCCCATAAGGAGTAGCCGGTAAGAATGTCTCCATCTCTAAAGCCATACGACCGAAGTTAGTCGGGTGGAATCCATCTACATCTTTATCTGCATCAATAGCTAATAAGATCTTTTGCTCATCGATGTGTTTAGGAAGAGGTAACTGAACAATATACCCATCAATAGCTGGGTTCTCATTCAATTCTTTTACTTTTGCCAATAGTGCTTCTTCTGTAATATCCTCAGGCAAAGAAACTAATGTAGATTCAAAACCTACCTTCTCACAAGACCTAACTTTACTTCCTACGTAAGTTAAACTTGCTCCATTACTTCCAACAATAACTGCTGCTAAGTGAGGTACTTTCTCTCCACGAGCCTTCATCTGTTGAACCTCAACAGCGATCTCTTCTTTGATATCTTCCGATACCTTTTTTCCGTCTAGTAGTTGCATTAAATAATAATATGTGTGTGTGTTGTATAAATAAAG
>JBOFGJ010000252.1:0-2477 GCA_051649065.1 Flavobacterium sp.
TAAAAATAAGTTTATTTGTAAATAACGACCTTTCTTAGAGGTTTATACATAAATATTAATAACCAAATAACAACTTATGACACAAGCAATTCAAGATTTATACCCTGAAAGCTTAGCACACTGCTATGGCTGTGGAAAGAACAATCCTAATGGACATCAATTAAAAACATACTTAGAAGGAGAAGAAACTATCGCTCGATTTACTCCTGACACTAAATACACTGCTATTCCTGGTAGCGTTTATGGAGGACTTATAGCTTCTCTACTAGACTGTCACGGAACTGGATCTGCGGCTGCATTCTTATGTAAACACAATAATATTCCACTAGAAGGAACTATTCCCGTGAGATGTGTAACAGCTTCGTTAAAAGTTGATTTTAAAGCCTCTACTCCTATGGGTGTAGAATTAGTATTAAAAGGAAAACTTAGAAGTATAGATGGACGCAAGGTATGGGTAGATATGACTTTAGAAGCTGACGGTGTAGTCTGTGCTACTGGCGAGATACTAGCAATACAACTGAAAGAGTAAAATAGTTTTATTGGTTTACGGTTTACTTACTGTAAACTGTAAACCGCAATACCATACAGTATATACCTAATGCCGTTAGGCAAACGCTATGAACTGATAACCGTCCCCCCCTTCCACAACGATTGTCATTCCGACATTAGGAGGAATCTCACTCGTAACTCCATTACTAAAATCAACAGATACTGTAGCCTCGTATGATCTGTATTATTATGGATATGCGTTGTGGTAGACGTAAAGTTTTACGTCTCTACTTTAGATACTGCATAAAATACAATGCCGTAACCTCGCACTATCTATATCATTATGGATATGCGTCTCTACTTTAGATACTGCATGAAATACAATGCTGTTAAGTACACGCTGTGAACTTTGAACTACTCTTCCCTTCTTTACCCCCAAAAAAAGATTTGGCTATTGTTTTTGGTTTTTATAAATTAACTTTTTCTATTCTATATAGAAAACATCCTTTTTCTATTCTATATAGAAAACATCCTTTTTCTATTCTATATAGAAAACATCCTTTTTCTATTAAATCAACAAAAAACTCATTTAGAAGTATCTTCTAATTTAGAAGTTTACTCTATAATCTATTTTTTAATACATAAACTATAAAACATGAATACAATCAAGGTATTAAATTCTGAAGATTTAAAACAATTAGTTTCCATAGAAGAAGCCATAGAAACTGTGGTAGATGCTTATGTGGAACTATCTAATAATACTGCAGAAATGCCCGATCGTGTAATTACTGGATTAGGACAGGAATTAGATATTTTCTTTAAACCTTCTTTAGTTCCTAATATCAATACTGCTGCTGTTAAATTATTAAGTATACGCAAACAAGGGGGAGTTAATGGACATCCTGCGATACAAGGGTTAGTGATACTAATTGATTCTGAGAACAATCTTACTCAAGCGATTATCGATGGTTCTCATCTTACTGCTTTAAGAACTGGAGCAGCATCTGGTGTGGCAACTCGTTATCTAGCAAGAGAGGATTCATCAGTATTAGCCTTATTTGGCGCAGGAGCGCAAGCTTATACCCAATTTGAAGCTGTATGTGCTGAAAGACCCATTAAAAAAGCATACCTATTTGGTAGTTCTAAAACTAGTCAATCTGTTCAAACATTTATTGATTACTACAAAGGAAAGTCAAATGTTGAGATCATAGCAGCAGACAATCTAGAAGTGCTTTCTAGCGTTGATATTATCTGTACAGTTACTCCTTCTTCTCAACCGCTGTTCAAAACCAGTCAATTAAAAAAAGGGGTACATATTAATGCTGCAGGTTCATATAGTCCTACTATGCATGAATTACCTGAAGATATCTTTATGCATACTTCTTTATTTGTAGACCACAAAGAATCTTGCTTTTCATCAACTGCTGATATCCTTGTTCCTCTAGAGAAAGGATTATTACCTATGGAAAACTTTAAAGGGGAGATTGGCGATTTAATCTTAGGAAAGATTAAGGGGAGATCGAATGATTCTGAAATAACTGTTTTCAAGAATGTAGGAATCGCCATTCAAGATTTAATGACTGCAAAATATGCCTATGACAAGGCTTGTAAAGAAAACTTTGGAACTTCTATCAAGATGTAATTAATGCTTATATTGATAAAAAACACCTATAAATTAATAGGTGTTTTTTTATATAATCTTCGAAAATCTTCTCCTTGTAACAATCAAACACAACAATTCTCATTCCAACGTTAGGAGAAATCTCACTCGTAACTCCATTACTAAAATTAACAGATACCGTATACCTATATCATTATGGATATGTGTTGTGGTAGACGTAAAGTTTTACGTCTCTACTTTAGATACTGGATGTACATCACGCCGTAGCCTCGCTACCTATATCGTTATGGATATGCGTTGTGGTAGACGTAAAGTTTTACGTCTCTACATTAGATACTGCATAAAATACAATGCCGTTAGGCAAAAA